>CALCJE010000022.1 GCA_937965665.1 uncultured Bacteroidales bacterium | reverse complement strand
TGACTACTGCGGTTGTTGTGTTCAATGTCCAGAGTCCCTGGGCATCGGTGAACGTGGTCTGTATGCCGGCAGTACCCGGATCAAGGTCTATGGTAAACTGTCCGACTCCGTTTACCGGTGCTGTTGGGTTGCCATCAGGATCGGTATCGTTGGCCTGGATATTTACCGTACCGTTGGGACCGTCTTCGGTTAAGGCAGGGCCGTTATCGTCGTTGGCAAGCGGAGGGCAGTTCGGTTTAGGATTTACTGTTAAAATTGTGGCTGAAGAAATACATCCGGCTGTACTTTTTGCAGTTACATTGTATGCACCGGCCGGTACCAGGCTAAAAACTCCGGTAGTGTTGGTATAAGTTGATCCATCAATGCTATATGTGATACCAACACCAGTTGGGGCTGTAATGGTAATTACTCCTGAATTTATAGCACATGAGGGTTGGGTTGTTACACTTGCGGTTGGTGCTGCAGGTATAGCATTAACAGTTACTGATGGCGTTGCCACAGAGCTGCACCCGGTTGAAGTGTTTGTAAAAATAAAAGTTGCAGTCCCTCCTGAAACTCCCGTTACAACGCCTGCATTCGTAACTGTGGCAACTGCATTATTGCTGCTTGCCCAAGTGCCACCGGTTGTTGGCGAAAGCGTGGTTGTTGAGCCCACACATATCGAATTTGACCCGGTGATGCTGACAGCGGGCAAGCTGTTATTTCGTATTTGAACATCATCAGACGTTGAACATGCACCATTTGTAATAGTCCATCGGTAAACATAAGGTGTTGCAGAGGCTATAGCACCTGTTAATGTGGTTGATGGTGAACCGGCACTGGTAATAACCGGGGCATTTGGCCCGCTGATACGGCTCCAGGTGCCGGTACCAAAAATCGGCGTATTGCCTGATAATGTTAAAGTTGACTGGTTGCAATAGGTTTGGTCAACACCTGCATTGGCTGTTGCATCAACGTTATCAATGATAAATTGCATATTATCGCTCGAAACACATAGCGGCCCCGTGGCTATTTCCCACTTAAACACATATGTACCGGGCACAAGTCCTGATAAGGTGCTGTTAAATAAGTTCGGAGAGGTAATAACAGCTGTATTCGGACCGCTTACCTGTGACCAGGTTCCGGTTCCAACAGCCGGAGCATTCCCGGCCAGGATTCCGGTAGCTTGGTTACAGACCCTTTGGTCGGCTCCGGCCAATGCCATGGATGGGATATCATTTATTGTAACAACCTCATCGGAAAATGATGCCGGACAGTTCCCGTTGTTTATAGTCCACCTGAAGGTATAACTACCTGCAGTAGTACCCAAAACCGCACTGGTGGGCGATGATGGCGAACTGATTATTACCGGGCTACCGGTAATCTGACTCCAGGTTCCGGTACCTACAACAGGGGTATTCCCCATCAGATTTAACGATGAGAACAGGCAATTATCGATAGCCGGGGCGGCATTGGAAGCTGTTGGTAACTCAGAATTTGAAATTGTTACCTGGTCCGTAGAGGTACAACTGCCGTTGGAAGATGTCCATTGGAAAACATAGGTGCCCGGAATCATACCATTCACAAAACTGTTTGGAAGCGATGCATCCGAAAAAGTAACCGCCGGCCCACTCACCTGCGACCAAAGGCCTGATCCAACAACGATGGTATTGCCTGCAAGTGTGGTTGACCCAACATTACACAGGTTCTGATCTGGTCCGGCATCCGCCAGGGTCGGACTTGAAAAAACCGTTACTGATACGTCATCAGATAAAGGAGAACATATTCCGCTTGACACGGTCCAGCGGAAAACATACGTACCCTGTATTAAGCCTGTAACCGTAGTATTATTTAAAATCAGGGAACTAAAAGTTGGCGTATTTGGCCCGCTGACCAGCGACCAGTTTCCAACACCATTTGAAGGTGCCACAGCAGCCATGGTGGCAACCGAACCACATACATTATCCTGGTCAGGTCCTGCATTTGGTGGTATAATCGAACTGATGTTAATTGTAACACGATCGGCTGTTGCGCATGATCCATTGGTGACCTTCCATTCGTACACATAGGATTGCGAAGTGGCTCCGGTAACCGTAGCTGTTGGTGATGTTGCCGGGGTAAAGGTTGGCGTATTTGTACCCACTATCCTGGTCCAGCTGGCAGTACCGGGCGATGGTGAGTTTGCCGCATTGGTCCATCCTGTTACATTACACAAATTCTGATCGGGGCCTGCATTGGCTGCCGGCGAAGGCATTGCCGATATTACTACATTCAGATCATCAGATGTTGAACAACCTGCTGTAGCAATTGAATACCTGAAAGTATATGTCCCAGCTACCAAACCTGAGGCGGTGGCAGTACTTGGGGTTGTGGTTGATATCAGGGCTGTATTGGGCGTTGAGCCAACCTGGGTCCATGTTCCGCTGGTAGATGCATTCCCGAATAGATTGACATCGGTTGCAGCACATAAGGCCTGATCGGCTCCTGCATTTGCATTGGGCACAACTTCAATGTTCATATCATCCGTCGAAACAGGGCAGAAAGAACCGTTTGAACTGTTCCACCTGAACGTGTATATGCCCGTTGTAAGCCCGGTAACCGTGGTAATCGGAGATGCCTGATTCGTAATTACCGGAGTATTGGGACCGCTTATAACAGACCAATACCCCGAGCCGGTAGTAATTGTGTTGGCAGCCATGGTAGCTGTGGTAACCCCGCATTTAAACTGATCGGGACCCGCGTTCGCAACTGTTGGAGGTGTTGATACACTTATTTGTACATCATCCTGGCTATTAGCACATGAACTGTTCGAGATGGTCCATCTGAAGCCATAAACTCCGTCGGTTAATCCAGTAACCGATGAATTATTAGCTAATGGTGTTGTAATGACTGCGCCGCCGCTTCCCGAAACCTGAGTCCAACGACCCGCGCCTACCGTTGGTATATTCCCATTCAATACAACTGTGTTGCCACAAACGGCCTGATCAGCACCCGCATTAGCAGTTGATACCGGGGCAGAAATAGTAACCATAACCGTATCGCGCGAAACGCCGCAACTCCCGTAAGTAATTGTCCATATAAACTGGTATGCACCATCACTAACACCGGTTACAGTACTGTTAGCTGCAGCAGGGTTTGTTATTGCGGCTGATCCGCCACTTAGTTTAGTCCATGCACCTGTGCCCGGAGCAGGATTATTAGCTGCAAGAGTAATTGAGGTAGTTCCGGCAACAAGGCATTGGTCAGCACCTGCAACAGAAGCAACCGGGCCCTGGCTTGAAGTTGTGGTTACCAGGCATTGATCAGCCGAACTGCCGCAGCCGTTGGAAATCGTCCAGGTAAAAGTATAGGATGTTGAAGCTACCAGGCCTGTAACCGTGGCTGTCGGTGAATTTACATTTGAAAAAGCAATGCCGGCTGATGGGCTTACCGTCCACACCCCGGTTTCATTTAAGGAAGGGGTATTGGCTGACATGTAAATAGGCGTTCCGAAACACTTGAGCAACTGATCGGGACCAGCATTGGAACTTGTTGGAGGTACTGATGCAACTTTTACCGTAACATCGGCTTGTTTCGAGGGGCAACTTGGCCCTCCCGAAATGAGCCAACGGAAAGTATATGATCCGTTAACAAGTCCCGAAAGCCCTGTATTCGACAAAAGGGGGTTTGCTATCACAGCAGTATTAGGCCCGCTTATCTGCGACCAACGTCCACTACCAACCGCAGGTGAATTTCCTGCCAGGGTTGTTGAAGTTACATTACATGCCAGCAATTGTCCTGATCCGGCATTTGCCCCGGTGGGCGACTGAGATACTACTACCGTAATATCCTTGAAATCAGTGCCACATAATGAACCGGTACCTGCAGATTTTTTCAGCCTTATTATATAGGTACCGGGCACAGTAAAACCTGTTAGGTTCATGGGTGATGCCGGGGCATTTACATAGGCAGAAGGTATAGTTGGAATAGCCGGGGTTGTGGGTCCGCTGAGTATGCTGTACTGAACAGTGCCTGTACCACTTTGCGAATATGCAATAGTGGCTGTCGAACTTCCGCAGTTTACCAGATAAGGGCTTGGAGTAGTTATAGTTACCAAAGGTGAGGTTCCATACGAAATGTTTACATTTGATGAGGAGCTACAACCTGTAACGCTGTTTTGAATCGTATATACGAACCTGTATGTACTTGAACCATCAAGTCCGGTTACCGTGGTTGTAGCACTTGCGGGACTGCCGATAACGGGACCGGCAGGTCCAATGGTCCTGGTCCATGTTCCGGTTTCGTTGGCAAGTAAGGTTGAGTTCCCCACCATCACTACAGAGGTCCGTCCATCGCAAAAAGGCATGGTCGGAGCGCCCTGAATGGATGCTGAAGCCGTGGTTGGCGCACCAACCGGGGCCGGCACGGTTATCTGCATTTCGTCAACTCCATTTACACACGGTCCGTTAACTGTCCAACGCAGAATATATGTTCCCTGTATAAGATTGGTAACTGTGGATGTGTTGCTTGTCGGAGTGGTTATAACAGGAACATTCGGGCCACTTACAACGCTCCATGTACCCTTTTGCCCACCGGTGCCATTTCCCGCATACGAGGCAGCTAATGTTACGGAAGTTGTGGTATTGTAGCAGGCATTTGTTATGTTTTGGTCAGGGCCTGCACTTACCAAAGTAACCCCTCCCATTTTAGGAATAATAACCTCATCATAAGAACTGCAGCCTGTGGCTGTGTTGGTAATTGTCCAACGCAATACTGAATTACCTGCTGTGGTTGTATTAATTGTAAAATTAGATGTGGGCGATGATGGGGTGGCTATGGTTAATCCGGTTCCGGAAGTAACTGTCCAAACACCGGTTTCACCGGCCTGTAATGCATTGCCTGCCAACGCATAGGTTCCCGGGCATAAAGGTGCAAAATCAGCTCCGGCATTGGCAGTAGGTGTTGCACTTACAAAAATATTCACATCATCATATACCAACGACCCATCCAGGCAGGTAGTTGAAATCCGGAATTTGTAGTTATTTCCACTAATAAGCGAGGTAACAGTAGTTGTAAGCGCTCCTGGATTGGTTATTACCGCCGATGGCCCGCTAATCTGCGACCAGTTTACTACTGCTGTTCCACCCGGATATAATCCGCTGGTTGCCCCAACCAGTGTGACTACTGAATTGGAACAAGTAGTTTGGTCAACATTGGCATTTACTGTACAGTTTTGAGCCTTTAATGGCTTGCCGGTAAAAAGAATCAATACAAAAACAAGGCAGGTTATAATCGGTATAAAATTCCTGTTTTTTGTGAAGAATCTGGTCATTGCTGTTTGGTGAAGTTTACTCTCGATCATATCCGGATAATTGTAAATTATTTCTCAATGTTGTATTTATCTGATTTCATTAACCTGAATGCTTCAATACCCAGGTTTCCGACTCATTTTGTAACCATATTTTTTGCCGCAATACTGTAATCCGGGAATAAGAACATGTATTATTACTATAGTCCCGCATAAGGTTTATAGCTAACCTTTTAATAAGTAACAGGCATAAAGACCAAAAGCTGCTGATTTCTATCAACTATTTATATATAATATTGTGAATCAGAAATTTGTTGGTATTACAAATAAAAGATTTTTATGGATGCCAAATATTCAATAATCATTCATTTATCAACATTCTTCTGTTAGCTTTTCATTCTTCATAAATCAAAACACAAAATCCATAATGATCAATAAATTTTCATTCACTGATAAATGATAAATATCATGACAGTACGATTTCACTGACTCACAAGCGCTAAAATGCTGAATAACGCAGCAATAGGGTCTGCTAAAATCTGCTCACCGTATTAAAACAGTCACCTACATCCAAACCTGTAATAATCCTGCATCTCTTCCTAAAAATAAAAAAGGTAAAAAGCATAGGGTTTCATCGTTGTTTAATTATAGTTTTATACAATTAACGATAGTTGATCTGTAAAAAAACAACAGTTCACTGCAGGAATAAAAACTTGTACATACCTTTGCCGGTATGAAATTTATCGATAGCCACAGTCATTTATACCTCCCCGAGTTTGCTGACGACCTTCCGGTGGTAATTCAGAACAGCTGCGATGCCGGTATAACCCATGTCCTGCTGCCCAATATCGATTCCACTTCCTGGCAGCCCATGCTCGGATTGGCAGACCGGTACCCGGAAATTTGTTTCCCCATGGCCGGGCTGCATCCAACATCGGTGCTTCCCGAAACCGTTGAAAGTGAGATGGCTGAGGTTACCCGGCAACTTGAAAACGGCAGGTATATCGCTGTTGGCGAAATCGGTATTGATTTGTACTGGGACAAAACCCACCAGGCACTGCAGGAGGAAGCTTTTCTGTACCAAGTAAAACTGGCCAAAAAGTACAATCTGCCCGTTGCCATCCATGTACGTAAATCGTTCGACGAAGTGTGGCGAATCCTGAAATCTGAAACCGGCCCCGACCTCAAAGGCGTATTTCATTGCTTTCCGGGCGATGAACGCCAGGCCAGGCGTGTCATTGAAGCCGGCTTTATGCTGGGCATAGGCGGGGTGGTTACTTTCAAAAATTCGCACCTGCAAAATGTAGTCGCAGCCGTCGGTCCCGGTCACCTGGTGCTCGAAACCGATGCGCCTTTCCTGGCACCGGCGCCTTACAGGGGCAAACGCAACGAACCTGCATATATTCCGGTTATAGCACAGAAAGTCGCGGAGCTTTGTAACTTAACTATTGAAGACGTGGCTGAAATAACAACAACCAATGCACTGAAACTTTTTAATTTGTAATTCATAAGAAACTCACCCCCCGTCCCCCTCTCTTCACGAAGAGAGGGGGTGACTCTCCGATTTAAATTCAACTTGCGTTAAAATTGTTAAAATTGATTCCCGATAATTAAAATTCTCATCTCCATCCCTCTCTTTCCTTTAAAGCGAGAGGGCAAGGGTGAGTTCTCCAATCCAAAATCTAAATGACACCAAAACTTCTTATTATATATACCGGCGGTACCATCGGAATGGTGAAAGATCCTGCAACAGGGGCACTTCAGCCTTATGCATTCGAAGATATCTACAAGCTGATGCCTGTGTTGCGGAATTTCGATTATACACTGCATTCTGTTTCCTTCAATCCACTGATCGACTCATCCAATGTAACCCCTGCATTCTGGATAAAGCTCGCCACTGTGATTGAGGAAAACTACGAAAAATACGATGGGTTCGTGGTGTTACATGGCACCGATACCATGTCGTATTCGGCATCCATGCTCAGTTTTATGCTCGAAAATCTCGAAAAGCCGGTTATTTTCACAGGTTCGCAGTTGCCCATGGGCGTGGTGAGGACTGACGGTCGCGATAATTTTATCAATGCTATCGAGATTGCTGCTGCGCGTAATGGTGATAAACCCATGGTTCCGGAAGTGGCCATATATTTTGAAAACAAACTGATGCGTGGCAACCGGACCAGCAAGTACAATGCCGAAAATTTCAATGCTTTTCTTTCGGGCAACTATCCGCCCCTGGCCGAAGTGGGCGTTCATATCCGGTATCACAACCATCTGATCCTTAATCCGGAAGCGGGCAGACTTACGGTGCGTAAAAATCTGGATAACAGTGTTATAATTCTAAAACTATTCCCTGGCATTGCCGAAATAGTAGTAAAAAACGCGTTGCAACTTGAAGGCCTCAAAGGCGTAATCCTCGAAACCTATGGTGCCGGCAACGCGCCAACCGACACTTGGTTTATTGACGCATTGACCGAAGCCATTAAAAAGGGTATTATTATTTACAACGTAACCCAGTGTAAAGGCGGCGCTGTCGACATGGGCAAATACGAAACCAGCGTAAAGCTCAGCCAGATAGGTGTGGTTGGCGGTTACGACATCACCACCGAATCGGCTGTGGCAAAAATGATGTATCTGCTGGCACAGGATATCAGTCACGATGAAATTATCAGGCTGTTGCAGGTTTCGCTCAGGGGCGAACTTACGGCTTAAGGTTACCTTAAAATTATTATTTTGAAGGTTTTGAGGGGCGAAGGGAGACACGTTGAGAGGCGTAAGGCGAAGCATTCTATGTGCGTCGGGATAACCAATATAATTTCTAAAAACCTGAGCTTCTGTTCAGGACATTACAGTCTTCCCTGCCTGCTGACGCAGGCAGGCAGGCGTCTTCTGACTTTTACTTAACGTAAAGCGGTCTTCAGCAAATTTAAACAGTCTATTCCCTTGTATCTTTACAGCATCTTCTCATTTCACCAGCAAGTAAACATTAAATATTTGAGACACTCAGGTTTCAAATTGGAAAATAATTTTTGCCTGACATCATCGTTTTAATTCTGTATTTAATTGATTGAATGCTATTTATATATTTTGGCAATATTATTGTTTAGTATATAACCGAATCGATATCCGGGTGCATTAAACCCGGCATAACCCGATACACTAACTGAACTAACTCGTTTACACAATTCAAAGGTTAAACATTTTACTGCCTGGCAGCAAAACAATAGCCTGAGAGTTAAACCCAAACTGATGAAAACACTTGTATGCACGTGGTTCTTGCTATTCCGGAAGGTATCCGCTACCGGAGTTTCGTCGCTGTTCAGCGCAGGTAAATTATCAGCCAGGCTATTTTTTCAACTACTGACTGCACTTTTAAAGTTGCGGGAAACCTCGTTTATGCCATACGCATAAGTGTAAATCATCACCTTAAAAATCAATTAATCTTATCCAACACAGTTTAGCTGCATTAATCAAATTTGAAATCTAAACCTCTAACAACCATGGAATTAAAACTCGTAAACCAGCACAACTCGGACACTATGTCAAATAGCAACAACAGGCGCAGCATGCGCGAACAGGTAGCCAGCAGCAAAGGCACCGAATGGATGGTAAACAGCTATGTAGCCTGGCAGCAACGCTCGCCATTAGCCAGCGAACCTAAAAGGAATTCAGCCTCATTTCTGAAATTAGTAAGCCAGCTCCAGCCCCGCGAAACCCAGGTACGACGCGCCATGGCCTTGTCATTCAGGGTACTCGTAGTTATTGTTGGCCTGTTGCTGATCGGGAAAAGCAGGTGGTAGATTCAGTTCTATCCTTTTCAACTTTCCTTTCATAGAAGTCAAAACCGTTTCTGCTTTTACAACAGGGAATATCACTATTTTTTGATAACAGATTTGTACCTGAGCGACAGGCTTTAGAATTGAATTATTTACCAGGCAATTGTTTTGGTCAATAGATTATTATGTTTTGTCAACAGGCCTGAAAGTCTGATATCCCCTTTTAAAAAGAACGCAGTTACGGTACACTATCCGAAAATTCCGGCAGACTGTTTTGCTGAACTAATTTTTCAAAATGCCACTTCCTGTCCCAAATTGGAATCGATTCAGGCTTTTTCCACACAATAATTTCTGGATATAATACTGATTGTTATTAATTTATCTGCTCAAAATAATTTCATTGTACCCCGGAAAACCCAGCCGTGGAGTGGTAAATTGCTAACTATATGCTGAATGGACCCGCCATGATAAAGAATAAATATACCGGGGCAAATAGCTATTTTAAGCATATTCAAACCTGAAAGATCATTTCCCCTGAAAAATATATTTTTTGGTTTATACAGGCTAAAGTATTGGTTATAAATGCATAAAATATTGAAGATTGAATCGTTTGCTCAATTTTATGTACCTGTTGAAGAATTGACCCAAAAATATAAACAGGAAGCACCTTGGGGTTCAATAAAAAAGATAACGAATCGCACAAACCCGAACCGCGACCGGAACAGTGAGTGGAGTAAGGTAAAGCGACTGCTACATCGAACTACATTTTGGCTTACTTTTTGTAATTTAGCCTTAACAGGTCCTATGTAAATTTATAATTAAAGTTCCGCTGTTTTTTCAGTAATAACTTATTGAATTTGAAACACTTTTTCAGAACAAATTATCGCCTCGAACGTTATAAATATTTCAAGGAATTGTGTGATATCGAATCAATTATAGGTTTGAAAAAAGAGAAAAAAACCAGACCTATATTCACAATAACAAAATACCTGCATTTTGATGTCTTAAAATACAACCTATGAAAAAGTTTATCCCTGAAAATTTCAATGCAGTTTTCGAAGGCAAAGTCCTTTCCGGGTTTAAACCTTATAGGATCAACACATCGAAAGGACAGCTTCCTATATTTGAATTGATTACTGTTATTTTTCTTTTTGTATTTACTCTTTCAGTGACCGGGCTTCAGGCTGCTACAAAAACCTGGAAAAACCCAATACAAGGAGTCGGACTCGATTGGACTTTAGGTTCAAACTGGGTTGGGGATATTGCACCTGTTGACGGCGATGATATTGTATTTGGAAACCCTAATGCAGTTATTTCATTCTCAACCATGCCGCCAACTGATGTTTCGTACAAATCAATTACAATTATTAATGGAATTATAAAGCTGGCTTCAGGTACGCCTATCACCATTACCGTAGGCGGAAATATTAACACTGATTTTGGCGGAGGCGCAGGCGCAGGCACTGACTTGTATATAAATGGAAACAGGGGGCTGGAACTATTAAGCAATATAACTATTACACTGGCCGCGAATTCAACTGCTATTATAAATGGCATTTTTACTATTAATAGTGGCTGTACCTACAATTGCAATTCAGCCAATGCGGTTACCGAAGTTAACGGGCTGTTAAATGATACAGGAAAAGGCATTATTTCAAACAAAGGAACAGTTACATCCGCATCATCATCAAGTTTTAAATTTAATTCTTATTCAACGTACCAGCATTGGCAGGAAGGCGGACAGATTCCATGGGCAACCTGGGATAAATCCTCAACTTGCAATATATCGCTGGCAAACAATATATCTCCTGACCCAACCCGGTTTGCCCAGGAATTTGGCAACCTGGTATGGAACTGCAATCCGAACTTACGTACGACAAATATAACTTTTGCCCCTTACCTGAAAACTGTAAAAGGAAAGCTGATTATTGAGCGCGAAGGTTCGAGCGAATACCCTTTGACAAATTTTATATTGCTCTGCAATGCCGCCACCGGAACATTATCCATTGGCGATTCTCTCCGC
>CALCJE010000021.1 GCA_937965665.1 uncultured Bacteroidales bacterium | reverse complement strand
GAACTCGAAAACAACAATACCAATTATAAAAGCCAGATCATTGAATGGTCGCAGCGAGAAAAACGCCCCGTTGAATTCGTGATCCTGAATGAAGTAGGCCACGGCTATAATAAACAGTATGTGGTTGATATATTGGTAGATAAAGTATCGATGGGCAAAGGCCGCGACTATTCCATCAAAGGTGCTGAACAGGATGCTGCCATGAAAGCATTGCTTCAGATTGAGGCACAGAAAATTTAGATCATACTCGTTTTCTAACCATTACAGCCCGGAACTTTCCGGGCTGTAATGGTTTTTTTTGACCCCATTCCGGGATTGCTTTTTACCTGCAGCAGGGAAATTTAACTGTGTGTTTGTGAATTAATTTTAAATCGTGTAGGTTTGTATAAACATATCAAGGAGTTTTTGCACCACCATTTATCATCACCATTACACCAACCCGAATGAGTACCCACGGATCGAACAAAGCCATAGTCTTTGCCCTGGCAGGCAACCTGCTGATAGCGGTAATAAAGTATATTGTTGCATTTATTACCGGAAGTACTGCCATGTTAGCCGAATCAATCCATTCAACCGCCGACAGTTTTAACCAGGTGCTGTTGCTCATCGGGCACAAACAGGCCAAAAAATCGCCCAGCGAAATGCACAGCTTCGGGTATGCAAACGAGGTCTTTTTCTGGTCGCTGATGGTAGCCGTACTGTTGTTTTTTGTCGGAGCTTTATTTTCAATTTACGAAGGGTTTCATAAACTATTTCATCCCGAGGCGCTTAGCAATATTTATTGGATTTTTGCTGTTCTGATCAGTTCAATCCTGATCGAAGCCAAATCGTTCCAGGTGGCTTTTGGTGAATTCCGCAAAACCACCAAGCTACCTTTCTTCAAAGCTATTAAAGCCTCAACACAGGTTAGCCTGGTGGTGGTGGTTTTAGAAGACTCAGCCGCAATGACAGGATTGCTAATCGTGTTGATATCGACCTTGCTTGCCTGGCTGGTAAATCCAATTTTCGATGCAGTAGGAAGCATTTTTGTAGGCCTGCTGCTGCTTGCTGTTTCTATTTTGTTGATTGCCGAAGTTAAAAACCTGATTGTAGGCGAAAGCATGCCCCGCGAAAAACGCCAGATGATCAGGAACGTGATTCACCGCTTTAAAAAGATAAAACATATAAACCGCATGCAAACCATGGTTATGGGCGACAGCAAATACCTGGTGTTGTTATCAGTAGATGTTGACAATGATATAAAAGCATCGGCTGCAGAGGACCTGATTGAACAGGTAAAAATAGACCTGAAACGAGAAATTCCTGAGGCAGGCAATATTTATATAGAGATACAGGATGCAGTGCGTAATCAAAACCTTTAACACTTGCCATGAAAACAAAAATAGTTGCTACCGTAGGGCCCGCCTGTTCGAGCCGTGAAATGTTAGGTAAACTTATAAAAGCCGGGGTTGATGTGTTCCGGTTAAATTTTTCGCATGGAGCACACAGCGAGCACCTCGAAGTAATTGAACGCGTCAGGTCGCTGAATGCTGAATTTGGAACCCATGTTGCCCTGTTGGGCGATCTGCAGGGCCCGAAAATCCGGATCGGCGCTTTCGAAAACAAGGAAGCCATGATGAATGATGGCCATGAGCTTGTGTTTACCACGAAGGAATGTCTCTGCACTGCCGACAGGTTGTATATTACCTACCCCGAATTTGCCCGTGATGTGAAACCCGGCGAAGACCTGTTGCTCGACGATGGCAAACTGCTTTTCCGGGTTATAGAAACCAATGGCATTGACGAGGTTAGGGCAAAAGTTATTCATGGGGGCATTCTTTCGGGTAAAAAAGGGGTAAACCTTCCGAATACTGCCGTATCGCTGCCATCGCTTACCGAGAAAGATAAAAATGACCTTGCTTTTATACTTCAGCAGGAGCTCAACTGGATAGCCCTTTCGTTTGTGCGTAAGGCAGAGGATATAAAATACCTGAAAACGGCGATTCACGAGTTAGGAACCCCTGTGAATATGCCGGGCATTATAGCCAAAATTGAGAAGCCTGATGCCGTAAGGAATATGGACGAGATTATTGCCGATGCTGATGGCGTTATGGTTGCCCGTGGCGACCTGGGTGTTGAACTTCCACTTGAACAGGTTCCGCTGGTACAAAAACAGCTCATCAGGAAATGTAACCAGCATTCGAAACCCATAATTGTGGCAACACAGATGATGGAAGGCATGATTACCAACATAAGGCCTACCAGGGCCGAAGTGAATGATGTCGCCAATTCAGTACTCGACGGGGCTGATGCCGTGATGCTCAGCGGCGAAACTTCCGTTGGTTCATTCCCGGTGCTGGTGGTTGAAACCATGCAGAAAATAATCTGGGAAGTAGAACAAACCGAAGATATTTATAATAAACCCCACATTGCCAACCAGGCAGATAAGGCACGTGTTATATCCGATTCGGTACTTTCGGCAGCATGTAATATTGCCGTTGAATCGAATGCACATGCAATTATAGCCATGACCATAACAGGATATTCGGCCCAGCGGATCAGCAGTCAGCGCCCGAAACAGGATATTTTTATCTTTTCAGGGAATCATTTCCTGCTGTGCAGGTTAAACCTGGTGTGGGGAATTAAAGGGTTTTATTTCGACAAGATTGTCACTTCAACCACCAAGACTTTTAAACTGATTACAGACCAGTTAATTGCGGAAGGCTGTATAAAAAAAGGACAACTGCTGATAAAAGTTGCCAGTACACCTATTTATGTTTCAGGGCAAACCAATACCGTGAAACTTGATTATGCCTGAGAACCGTAGTCGTTAAGATAAAGTGCTCTAATCTGTTTCCCGAAAAATATAAAAACCGGATTTTTTTCTGGCCGTAATTCGCATCAACCGGTGATTAAATATTTCTGTTGTAATCAGCCCCGGACTTAACAAAACAAAATACCAAAAGCAATGGCCCGCGTACCAAAACTTGAACCCGCTTTCGAACCGGCAGATGCGTTTATCGGTATTGCAACCAATATCCCGGTGATACAGCTGGTGCATTTCATTAACCACTCTACCTTACTTAACCTGGTGAGGGCTGATGATTTGCCGGTGTATTCCGAGAAAACTGACAGCCTGAATTATCATAAATTTTTTCATTACCAGGATGAAGATTTACGAAGCGATTTCTGCCTGCTGGCCAACAACAGTGAAGGGCTTTTCCTCTTGCCTACACACAAGCAGTTTGGATATTTCCTGGTAATTCACGGGGCTATCCCCGACGAAAAAATAAAACAGATCTTAACCCAGGTGAAAAAGATCAGCGGCGTACAACTGGCAGCACTCATGGAGCAGGAGCCCATTAAAGCCCTGGGGCCTATACTGCAGGACCTGGAACTCCATCTGCTGGACCTGGGTAAACAAAAAGCCGAAAAAGAAAAACGTATTATGCCTTCAGCTGAAGAACAATGAAAGGGAAAATACTTGTTGCGGTGCAGTTTGGTTGCATTTTAGCCCTCCTTATTTTTACCCGCTGGCTGCTACTCCCCTGGTGGAGTTACCTGCTGCTTGCAGTATCGTTTGCGCTGGCCATGTGGGCTATGGTGGTAATGAAGGTGGGGAATTTCAACGTAGTTCCAACACCGGTTTACCATGGCAGGTTGGTTACACAAGGACCTTACAGGCTAATCCGGCACCCGATGTATACGGCCGTTTTTATATTTGCAGCCGCGCTGCTCGCCGGCCAGTTCGATTATATTAAACTGATTATCAGCGTGCTGCTTGTAGCAGGATTGGTTGTAAAAATGTTACACGAGGAAAATTTACTTTGCAGTCATTACCCCGGATACCGGGCGTATATGAATGATACAAAAAGGGTGATACCGTTTGTGTGGTAGTGGTTAGTGCTGAGTGCACAGTGCTTAGTGCTTAGGGGGATGTACACAGTAATAAGTTATGAAAGCCTGAAAGCGATAAAATCAAAATGAAAAGATTTCTGAACTAAGAGGTATTTTAACCCGATGCCCTAAACAGAGTCTTTCGACCTTCACCACTTCACTGATTCTCCCTTCGCCGATTCTCCCTTCACCGCTTCGCTCTTCGCCCCTCGCCTACTCGTATTATACTACCCTGCCGACTCGAACTGCTTGAGGAAACGCAGGTCGTTTTCGCTGAACATGCGCAGGTCCTTTACCTGGAACTTGAGATTTGTGATTCGCTCAATACCCATTCCGAAAGCATATCC
>CALCJE010000020.1 GCA_937965665.1 uncultured Bacteroidales bacterium | reverse complement strand
TTGCAGGAAAATATTGTGGCGCAGGGGAAAAGTTCCTATGCGGAATACCTGAAAAAGCTATAATGTCTTCGCTTAAAAACAAGACCATTCACGGGATACTGTGGAGCGCTGTGGACAGCTTTGCGGCTCAGGGCATCACCTTCCTGGTTGGTATTGTGCTTGCCCGCCTGCTTTCACCTGCTGAATTCGGGCTGATCGGGATGATTACCGTTTTTATTGCCGTTTCCGAATCATTTATCAACAGCGGATTTGGCCAGGCATTGATTCGTAAAAAAAATTGTACCGAAACCGATTACTCAACCGTATTTTACTTTAACCTGCTTACCGGAATCCTGTTTTTTTTAATCCTGTTTTTTTCCGGGCCCCTGATCAGCAGTTTTTTTAAGGAACCTCAGTTGAATTTGCTTGTAAAGGTACTGGCTTTGGTGTTGATCATAGACTCTTTGACTATGATACAGCGGACTACCCTCACCAAGCGGATTGACTTTAAACTACAGACCAGGATATCGGTGATTTCAGTATTAATCGGGGGTGCAGTAGGTATTTGGATGGCATATAACGGGTTTGGTGTCTGGAGCCTGGTTTTTAAAACACTGAGTCAAAGGGCGGTTAATTCATTGCTGCTCTGGATATGGAACCGTTGGAGACCCTTGCTGGTTTTCAGCATTCAATCATTCAGGGAATTATTTGCCTTTGGCTCCAGATTGCTTGTCAGCGGGCTGATTGATACCCTATACAGAAATATTTATTACCTGGTGATCGGTAAATATTTCTCTGCACAGGAATTGGGATATTATACCCGCGCGCAACATTTTAATGACTTGCCATCGAAGAACCTGAATGGAATTATGTCCAGGGTAACCTATCCGGTATTGGCCCAAATGCAGGATGATCCGGTGAGACTTAAATCCGGGTATAAAAAGATGATTAAAAGCATTATGCTGATCAGTATGGTGCTGATGGCCGGGCTGGCGGCAGTGGCTGAACCCATGATTATTACCCTGATTGGTGAAAAATGGCGGCCTGCCATTATTTATCTACAGCTATTGACTTTTGTGGGGATGATGTATCCCCTCCATGCCTTAAACCTGAATATGCTGCAGGTGCAGGGCCGTTCTGATCTGTTTCTGCGACTGGAAATAATCAAAAAGCTGATTGCCATCCCCACCATCATCATTGGCGTATTTTTTGGTATCAAGGTAATGATCCTGGGCATGTGGGTGAATACGCTGATTGCCTATTATCTGAACAGTTACTGGTCAGGCAGGATGATCAACTATCCCATGCGGGAGCAGGTGAATGATATCATGCCCGGTTTCGGGATTGCACTCACAATGGGTGCGGTTGTGATGCTTGCCGGCTGGCTGCTTCCGGTTTCTTTTTTGGTGAAACTGATTATACAACTGATACTTGGTGCTTTGCTCTCATTGTTATTATGCGAGCTCTTTAAACCGGAAGCTTACCTTGAGTTACGGCAAATTGTATTGAAAAATTTGTTGAAGAGATCAAATGGATAAACAGAAACCTATTTATGTAACACAGCCTTCCCTACCTGAGCTGGAGGAGTTTATTCCTTACCTGCAACAAATCTGGGATAACAAGGTATTGACCAACAACGGCCCTTTTCATCAGCAACTGGAGAAGGAGTTGGCTGAATTTCTGGAAGTACCGTATATTTCACTTTTTGCCAATGGCACGCTTGCGCTGGTTACGGCGCTGCAGGTATTGCGGATTACCGGCGAAGTGATTACGACGCCCTATAGTTTTGTTGCCACTACCCATAGCTTGTGGTGGAACAATATCAAACCGGTTTTTGTCGATATTGATCCGGTATTTGGCAATCTGGACCCAACCAAGGTTGAGGCGGCAATCACCCCAAAAACAACGGCCATCCTTCCGGTGCATGTGTATGGGAACCCTTGCAAAGTGAAGGAATTGCAGCATATCGCCGATACCTATGGTTTAAGACTGATATATGATGCGGCCCACTGCTTTGGGGTAAAGCACTTGGGAACAGGGATTTGTAATTTCGGCGATCTCTCAATTCTCAGCTTTCATGCCACCAAGGTGTTTAATACCATGGAAGGCGGTGCCATTGTATGCCATGATGAAACCACCAAAAAACGTATTGACTACCTTAAAAACTTTGGCTTTGCCGGAGAAACCACCATTGTGGCGCCGGGCATCAACTCCAAAATGAATGAAATGCAGGCGGCGCTGGGATTGGTGCAATTGAAACATTACCACGCCAATATTCAGAAACGCCATGCCATTGCGGATGCTTACCGCGAAGGTCTAGCCAATGTAAAGGGTATTTCTTCCCTGCCTGAACCCGAAAACACCGAGTCTAACTTTGCCTATTTTCCTATTTTAGTGAATGAAACTGAATACGGACTGAGCCGCGACCACTTGTACGAAAAACTTAAACAACACAACATTTACGGCCGACGTTACTTTTACCCGCTTATCAGCGAATTTTCCATGTACAAAGGCCTCGACTCAGCAAAACCGGAAAACTTGCCGGTGGCTGAAAAAATGGCAAAACAGGTGATTTGTTTGCCGATTTACCCTGATTTAGACATGGAAAACATTAATTTTGTTGTTCAAATAATAAGAGGTGAATAAAACACGTCCTACATACAATCTTGAAAAAGTTTTGGAACTTGGCGAAGGGCAGTTCATCGAATTCAAGGAATTGCCAGACAAAAGTTTGCCCAAAGAATTGGTTGCTTTTGCCAATGCATCGGGGGGCATTATTTATCTCGGAATTTCCGATACCGGAAAAATTAAGGGCATTAAAACAACAAACAAATTGAAATCGCAGATACAGGACAGTGCCCGTAACTGCGACCCGCCGGTTGCTGTGCTTCTAACTCAGCTTTATAATGTGCTGGCAATTGAAGTAAAAGAAGGCATGAATAAACCCTACTCATGCGCTACCGGTTTTTTTATGCGCATGGGTGCCAACTCCCAAAAAATGAGCCGTGACGAAATCCTGTCGCTGGCCATAAAAACCGGCAAAATCCGCTACGACGAACAAATTTGTGTCAATTTTGACTGGAAAGATTTCGACGACGAAAAATTTGAATACTACCTTAAACTGGCCGGTATTTCAAACAACATGGCCAAAGAAGAAATCCTGAAAAACCTGAGGGTGCTTACCAGCGATGGGCTTACAAATGCCGGGGTACTCTACTTTGCCAAAAAACCCTACAAATACATCATCAGCTCAAAAATCAGGTGCATTCATTTTAACGACGACAAACGGGTGGATATCCTGGACAAAAAAGAAGTGGACCGCGGTATCATTGGAAATATTGAATTTGCTATTGCCTACCTGAAAGAACGCATCCCGGTAAGGTTTGAAATAAAAGACCTGAAAAGAGATGAATTCCCGGAATATCCTATTGAAGCTTACCGGGAAGCAATAGTAAATGCAGTAATCCACTTCGATTATTTCCTGGGCGATACCATTGCTATTGAAAAACTTAAAAGCAGCATTGTTATTAACAACAAAGGAGAATTACTTTTTCCCAAAAGCGAGTTTGGTAAAAAAAGCGAAGCCAGAAATCGTTTACTGGTTGATTTGCTGGCACGAACCGATTTTATGGAAAAAGCAGGTACCGGTATTAAGCGGGTTACCAATGCTTGTATTGAAAATGGCAATGAGGTTAATTTCGATTTCTCCGATTCTTTTTGGATAACTATAAAATCAAATGTTACCGATAATGTTACCGATAATGTTACCGATAATGTTACCGATAGTCGAAAATATCAAATTATTAAATTGATTCAGGAAAATAATCAAATTACAATGACACAACTGGCAAAAAAACTGTCCGTAACAAAAATGACCATTGTTCGGGATATTGCACGGTTAAAAGAAGATAATATTATCGAACGCATTGGCCCCGCAAAAGGCGGCCACTGGAAAATTATTAAGTCACTATGATACAACACAACATATACGGGCATCGTTACTTTTATCCTTTAATTAGCGAATTTTCCATGTACAAAGGACTCGATTCGGCTAAACCGGGAAATTTGCCGGTGGCTGAAAAAACAGCAAAACAGGTGATATGTTTACCCATTTTCCCGGATTTGGATATCGAAAAAGTTAAACATATTTGTAATACATTAAAAAAGTAACAAGATGCAGCCATCTGTGTTAGGTCATTATTTTGAAGAATTTGAGGTAGGTGAAACAATTAACCATTCTCTTTCAAAAACCATATTTGAAAGCGATAATAATTTTTTTTCATTGTTGACAATGAATCACCATCCGGTGCATACGAACGTTGATTACGCAAAAAACAATCAGCATGGAAAAATTCTCGTGGTGGGTACATTAGTATTTTCCATTGTAGTTGGAATAACTGTTCCTGATATTAGCGGTAAAGCAATTGCCAATTTAGGCTACGAAAACATAAATCATCTTGCCCCTGTTTTTATTGGCGATACATTGTATGCCAAAACCATTGTTTTATCAAAAAAAGAATCGAAATCAAAAAACGACAGGGGAATTGTTTATGTGGAGACCATTGCATACAATCAAAATAATATCGAAGTACTAAAATTCAGACGAAACGTTCTGATTAAAAAACAAAAAGTATGAAGGAATCATCACAATATTTAATGCGCAGTTTAATGTTTGTTCCTGCGCATAACGAACGGCTAATGAACAGCGCTTCCCGAAGCAATGCAGATGTATTGTTGCTGGATATTGAAGACTCGGTTCAACCGGTAAACAATAAAGAAATTGCCCGGAAAAATATCATTCAATATATAAAAGACGGGAAATTTAAAAATCATCATGTTTTTCCCCGGATTAACGACAGGGAAAGCGGACAATTGTTGAAAGACTTAACTGAGCTAACCATACCTGGGATAACAGGTTTTATGTATCCAAAATCATACACCGGGCAGGATGTTTATTTTATTGATAAATTACTCGACACCATTGAGTACGAAAAAGGTATTCCTGCCGGTACTTTTAAACTGATACCTCTTATTGAAACCACTGCTGCTGTATTAAATGCCCAGGATATATGTAAAGCCTCAAAACGGGTGGTGGCAATTGCATTTGGATGTGAAGATTTTGTTACCGACTTAGAGGGAGTACACGACCACGAAGGACAAAGCATTTTCACCGCGCGGGCAATGATTGCCATGGCAGCCCGGGCGAACAACGTAATTCCCGTAGATACGGTGCATATTAAAGTACATGACTTGCCCGATTTGGAAAGAAACCTGGTAATTGCCAAAAACTTAGGTTACGAAGGAATGCTTGTGCTAAATCCAAAAGAGTTGCCATTGGTTCACCAGTATTTTTCACCAACCGAAAAAGAAGTGAAAGATGCCGAAGATATGCTACGTATGGCAGAAGAAGCAGAGAAAGAGGGGAAAGGTGTTGCTGTTGTAAATAACAAGTTTATTGGTCCGCCAATGGTAATAGCTGCACGGAAAATATTGGATAAAAATCAAAGTATAATAAAAAGAAATATAATATGAAGAAGTTGATTATACTCGGTGGCAGAGGAATTGGAATGATTGCCGCCTCAGTTGCAAATGACCTTGGCACATATGAGATTTTAGGGTTTTTGAATGATTTTGTACCCATTGGTGAAAAAGTTGGAAAGTATAGCGGGTATAAAGTTATTGGTAAATCGAATGATGCAAAAAACTACCTGGACGATGAAGATGTATTTTTCTTTATTGGTTACGTGGGCATGAAAAATGAAAAAGAAGTATTTGAAAAAATTACATCATTGGGAATCCCCCGAAATAGATTTGCAACATTGATTCATCCTACTGCAATTATTCCCAAAGGTTTCTGTTCAATTGGGAACGGAGTTTTAATGGCGCCTTTAACCCAATTGTCGCCAGATACTACAGTAGAAGACAATTGCATTTTGCTGCCCAATTCGTTTTTGGGGCACGATAGTACTATGAAAAGATTTTCACATATTACCGCCAATAGTGTAATTGGTGGAAATGTTACGGTTGGTTTGGGAGCACATGTTGGAACCAATGCAACCATAAGAGAAAATGTCACAATAGGTGACTTTGCACTTGTAGGTTCAGGTGCAGTGGTACTAAATGATGTTCCGGGAAATTCTATTGTTGTAGGAAATCCGGCAAAAGTGTTAAAACAAAAATAAACAGTTTAATGGAGCCACTTGTAAGCATATGCTGTATTACTTATAACCACAAAAATTATATCCACGATGCCATTGAAGGTTTTTTAATGCAAAAAACTGATTTTCCTATTGAGATTATTATTCATGATGATGCTTCAACTGATGGGACTGCTGAGATAATAAAAGAATATGCAGATAAAAATCCCGGTTTGTTTGTAACAATACTGCAAACTGAAAACCAGTGGTCGAAAGGAATAAAACCTTCGCTGACTTATGTATGGCCCCGTGCCCGCGGCAAATACATCGCCCTTTGCGAAGGTGATGACTATTGGACTGACCCTCTGAAGTTGCAGAAGCAGGTGGATTTTTTGGAGGAGAATCCGGATTATTCATTGTGTTTTCATGCTTCAAAAACAATTAGAAATAATGATCCTCAAAACTTTTCGATAATCAGGCCAAGAAAATTGCCATCCAACAGAAAATTTGAAATGAAGCACATCATATTAGGAGGAGGGGGTTTTATGGCAACAAATTCAATGCTGTTTTTGAAAGATCGTATTCAAGGACGCCCTGAATGGATGAATAATGCACCAGTTGGCGATATACCATTGATGCTACTACTTGCTTCAAAAGGGGAAATTGGATACATAGATGATGTAATGAGTGTGTATCGTGTTATGTCATCATCAACATCATGGAGTACCGCTATTAAACATAAAGCTCTACGGAAAAAGCATCATTACGCAATGCTCAATATGTGGACGCATTTTGATAACTGGTCAGATAGGAGATATCATCGTTTTGTATTTCAAAAGAAAATGATGATAAATATCAATTTTTTTGTATGGGGTTTTAAACATTTTTTAATTAAATAAACATTTTAGTTACGATTATTACATCCATTAATTATTCTTATGCCATGAAAGTCCCAAAAGTATTGTTTATCCAACAATCTAATTATTCTATTAATTCAGCCACAAAAATTCTCAAATTATGTGGTTCAATAAATAATCGTAAATTAAGTATAAATTTTATTATTTAGAAACTTCAGTGTATTATAGTTCTTTAAGCAGTATTACCTGGATTTTTACAAAAACAGATAACTGGCAACCATTCTATGTATTTGATACTTATTGCGTGAATCTACATTACACAAATAAAACTGAACAGTAAATAATTGATAATTTGTACGCTTGTTTTTTGAACTATGAACAGTAGAACTATTCAGGAAATTATAAGCAGTCAAGAAGTTACTTCACAGCAGAGGTTCTATCTTAGTTATTTGCTGTTATTTACCATTGTAACAGGATTACTTATTCCCTTTATTCCTGACACATTTCAGTTTGATATTATCCGAGGAGGTATATTACTTTCTGTTTTAATTTATTTTTTTACTAAGAAGCGTATTTTTAATCTTCCAGCAAGACTTATTGTCTGGTTTGCTCTACTAGTATTATTTATGGCTATCGTTAATTTTTTCCGACAAAATCATTTTGAAATCGTCTCATTAAAAATTTTGATCACCTCATTATTTTTTATTGTTGGCTATAATCTTGTCAGAGGCGAAAAAGGATTATACCTGCTTATTAGATCATTTTACATTGGGATAATTATTTTCCTAGTAGCCATTGCCTTATTTAATTTTTTAGGAATTGAAGGTAAAGCCATATATGGTAGCCAAATAGCCATTTTTGGGCCACAAGGCACCAACCTTACAAAAGAAATACCATTATTATTGTTTCCTTCAATGCTTCTTTTTAATTTCAATATTGCAAAGCGACGACGAAATATTATTTATTTGCTTTTTGTTATCTCAATTGTCTTAATGCTTATTGGACAAAAGAGAGGCACCCTTTTAAGTTTTGGAATTGGTTTTCTGATTTATATATATTTCATTCCAAATAAAAAAAGAATACTTAATATTCTAATAATTAGTATTTTATTTATGGCTGCAACTTCTGTTTTATACTGGGATTTAATAGAAGAGGTATATATGTCAAGGCAGGAGAGGTATTCCATTATAACCGAAGGGAATGAAGATGCCTTGGAAACTGAAGCCAGATACTGGGAATTTATTTCGGTTACAGGTGACTTAGAAAACAGAAATATTTTTGAAATCTTCTTTGGAATAGGTTTTGGTAGCTGGAAAATTTATTGGGGAACAAGCAGAATGCTGCATACGGATTATATGATGTTTTTAAATGATACAGGACTTGTGGGATTATTTTTATATCTTTTTATTTACTTTAAAATTATTCAAATAGCCAGATATCGAAAGAACTGCTTGAGCAAAATTGACCCACTATCGCAAAGCTTATTTGGCATGGTTGTACTTATAGTTGTTGTCTCTATGATACAAGGGATATCTGGTTTTAGCCATGGCACTAATTTGCGCGCTTATTCATTCTTGTTTCTTGGTGGAGCACTTGGGTATTTCGACTATCATTATACGCGGCTGAGAGCTGAGCAAAAGAGACTTTAAACTTTTGCTTATATTAGTATGATTCCTTTTTTGTTAACCTATTTAATTTATATTCAGTATTTCTTAAATTTATTCAGATGAGCAGCTTGAATATAACAATCCTTTTCGCTGGTGATTATCACATATATGGTAATTATGAAAAGGTAAAAGGGAAATTTGACGATTTTATTAAATCAGCACCTCAACATGATTTATTTGATGATGAATTGGCTTTTATTGTTAGAGATTCAGATTTTAGTGTTTTTAATTTAGAAGATCCGATCTCTGAGGAAAGAAATGGAATAAGTAAATACGGACCACATGGTGTTGGATCAAAAGAATGTCTGATTCCTATTCAAAAGGTAGGATTCAATATGGCTACTTTTGCAACAAATCATACATACGATATGGGAGATGAAGGGATCCTTACCACTATATCCGAATGTAGGAAAAGTCGAATTGATGTAATAGGGGCAGGACTGACTAAAAATGACGCTAGAAAAATATTTTATAAATTTTTTAATAACATTAAAGTTGCATTTCTTAATTACTCAAGAGTAGAATTTAATGAGGTGACAAGTAGTCACGGTGGAGCAAATCCCCTAAATACAATTGATAATGTAAGAGATATTATAGAAGCAAAAAGGAATGCTGACTTCGTTTTCGTTATTGTACATGAAGGGTTGGATGTTAATCCATTGCCTTATCCGGAGCTAGTTAAACAAATGAGGTTTTACGCTGACATGGGCGCAGATGCGATATTATTGCATCACTCACGTGTTGTATCGGGTTATGAGGTCTATAATGATACCCCCATTTTCTATGGTTTAGGAAATATTATTCATTTAACTAGGAATGTCCTAGAACATGAAGGTTTATTCATCAAGTTTAGTATTTCGAACTTAAAGAATTTAACTTTTGAGATTATCCCTGTTGAATTGGATTACAATAGGATAAAAGTTTGTCTTGCTAAAGGCAAGAGAGCTGATGAAATTCTTAATAAAATTGATAAATTATCTAAAATTATTTCAAATAGTGATGAACTTGAACTTGAATGGAAAAATTTTGTATCATCGAAAAAGGAGCAATACTTATCAATAGTTTCGGGGCATCCCAAGGTAATTTATAGAATTTCAAAGAAGTTAGGATTGTTAAAAATTTATTACAGGTTTTTAATTGCAAATAAAACTAAGTTTTATTCAAAGCTGAATTTATTACGCTGCATGGCACATTATGAGGTTACAAAAAGGTCAATTACTAACGTAATTGAGGAAGGCTTAAAATGAAAATTTTATTCTGTGGTGATTATATTCCATATTCTGGAATGACACATAAAGATGAAAAAATATTCGGTGATTTTTATGAAGTTATAAAAGAGGCCAATTTTAGTTTTTTTAATCAGGAGCATCCGGTAACAAAATCTGATACCATATATAATACAAAAAAGCATGGAGTTACCGATAATTGCCACCCTGATTTGTTGAACCCGGTTATTCGTGCTGGTTTTACTCATGCGACCCTGGCAACAAATCATATTCTGAATCGGGGGATTGAAGGAATAAAGGATACAGTAGATTTTTTTAATTCAAATGGAATTGGTACGATAGGTGCAGGAAGTAATTTAAAAGAAGCGAGAAAAATCTTATATCTTAATGCAAATGGAATTAGAATAAGTATTTTAAATTTTGCTGAAAATGAATATAATTCCGCTAATAATTACCATGGTGGTTCAAATCCCTTGAGTATAATTGATAATGTTAAGGACATAAAGGTAGCCAGGGAAAATTCCGATTATGTTTTTGTTATTATTCATGGTGGTTTAG
The DNA here is from genome assembly GCA_937965665.1 of uncultured Bacteroidales bacterium. Classification (GTDB taxonomy): domain Bacteria; phylum Bacteroidota; class Bacteroidia; order Bacteroidales; family UBA4417; genus UBA4417. The sequence continues at coordinate 1,653 of CALCJE010000020.1, read as the reverse complement.
AATATTGCATTTATCCAACCGAACGTATGGTTGTTCAATATAGGTATTACGCAGAAAATGGTGCTTCTGCAATTATTTCTCATCACTCACATGTTGTCGCTGCATATGAAGTTTATAATGATGTTCCGATATTTTATGGCATTGGTAATTTAATTTCTGCAAAACCAGTTAAGAAATTTCGTTCAGATAGCAATGCAAAATATAATATGCCTGTATTATTTGAAATTAATGATTCTCGAATGGACTTCCAAAGATTTCCACTAAGATATGATTTCAAGCAGGATAAATTAGTCGTTTTGCAAGATTTGGAATTATCAAAATTTGAAAGTATAATCTCTGAAGCCTCATCCTGCCTGCATGAACCAACTTCATTAAATAAAATAATTGCCGAGAGGTTTCTTAATGATGAAATACTAACCTATTATTATACTTTATTCACAAGGTCTAATTATTTTCTTTTTAAATTGGCAAGAAAATTTGGTCTTATAAAAATCTATAATTTTCTTATGGTAAAGCGAATGAAACTCAATAAGAAAAACACCTCAACTTGGAATATTATGCGTTGCGAAACCCATCAGGATATTTATTCAATAATTTATAATGAATTAATTGATAATTACAGGCAAAATGATTAGAAAAATTAAATCACTTATCGGGTTGATAAAAGTGAAATTTATATATAAGAATGTATACTTAAATGGGCACGTGAATATTTCGGGAATACCAATTATTGTAGTAAAAAGTGGAGGGAAATTATTTATTGGTAACAATGTTTCTCTAAAATCCAACAACAAAAGTTACCATTTAAATATGCATTCCCCGGTGAAAATAATGGCTGACAGAAGTGATGCCATTATTGAAATTGGTGACAATACAAGAATTAATGGCTCATGCATTCATGCTTATAAAAGAATAAGCATTGGTAAGAACTGCCTGATTGCTGCAAATTGCCAGATAATAGACGGGAATGGTCATGATTTGTCATTTCCGGATGTTGCGAACAGAATAAATACCAGGGGAGATGCAAAAGAAATAGTAATAGATGATAACGTTTGGATTGGAGCCAACTGCATTATCTTGCCTGGAGTCAGAATTGGTTACGGGTGTGTAATCGCTGCCGGTAGTGTTGTTGTTAAAGATATTCCTCCAATGTGTGTGGCAGGCGGTAATCCTGCTAAAGTTATAAAAGATTATAGTAAGAAAGATGACTAAAATTTACGCTTTAACCGATTACAAAGGATATTTTGGAAGCAAATGGAAATCTGTTCCATACCGTTCCGGTTTTATCCAGCAGGACTTAAAATCCGGATTCAATAAATTCAATTTCGACATTGAGTTTATTCGCTATCAGAATGTTAGATTCAAAAAAAACTGGGAAAATAAGATCGTAATTTATACCTCTTCCGAAGAAACCGGGTTTCATTACAAAAGTTATATTGAAGATATTGTGCTTGCCCTTGAAAGAGCAGGGGCGATTGTCTTGCCGCGCTACGATTTTCTGCGTGCCAACAACAATAAGGTTTATATGGAAATACTCAGGGAGCAGTTGCTGGGCGAGGAACTGAGTGGAAATGCAAGCAGATGGTACGGTACGCTTGACGAACTTATGATTGACCTGGAGCAGAATAATATAGAATTTCCTTGTGTAATTAA
>CALCJE010000019.1 GCA_937965665.1 uncultured Bacteroidales bacterium | reverse complement strand
ATCCGAAAAAGCATTTACCCAACTGGATTGTAAATGCACTTAAAATGGGCCGGGTAAAGACTAATTAAGTTGCTAAACCCCGCATTCAGCACATTTTTAATTACTTCAACCACAACCAAAATGTTCGTCATGAAAAAAATCACTTCGGTTCTTATTGCCTTTTTAATGTTATCAGGCGTATTAATGGCGCAAAAATCGCTGACCAGTTATGTGAATCCCTTCATTGGTACTGGTGGCCATGGGCATACATACCCCGGAGCCACCATGCCATTTGGTATGGTACAACTTAGTCCTGACACCAGGCTCGAAGGATGGGATGGTTGTGGCGGTTATCACTACGACGATAATTACATTTATGGCTTCTCGCACACCCATCTGAACGGTACCGGTGTCCCCGATTTGTGCGATATCCTTTTTATGCCCACAACCGGCGAAACACGGTGGAATAACGGTGCTGACGGAAAACCAGGCTATGGATCTCATTTTAAACACAGCAGCGAAACTGCTGAACCCGGGTATTATAAAGTTGCCCTTGATGATTACAGCATAACCGCTGAACTTACCGCCACCACCAGGGCAGGAATGCACAGCTATACCTTCCCGGCAGGAAATGCATCAAATATCCTTGTGGATCTTTTTCACCGCGATGAGGTCCTCGAATCGTCGATTAAAGTTATAAGCAATACCCAGGTTGAAGGCCTCAGGAGGTCGCGGTCGTGGGCCGAAAACCAGTACGTTTACTTTGTTGCCGAATTCTCAAAACCATTTTCATCGTACGAAATAGCCGTCGACAACAAAACCCAACCTGGCATTTCTGAAGCCGGAAACAAAAAGAACATCAAGGCCATTTTCCATTTTTCGACAACAGCAGGCGAAAAAATACTTGTTAAAGTGGGCATTTCGGCTGTGAGCACCGACGGTGCCCGTCTGAACCTGCAAACCGAAATTCCCGGCTGGGATTTCGACAAAGTACGTAATAACGCCAGAGAAGCCTGGCAAAATGAACTTTCGAAAATAACGGTAGAAGGCGGAACGGAAACTCAGAAAACCATTTTTTACACAGCGCTGTATCACACCATGGTTAATCCGAATACTTACATGGATGTAGATGGTAGTTACAGGGGCCGTGATTTGAAAATACATAAAGATGCAACATTTACCAATTATACAGTTTTTTCACTCTGGGATACCTACAGGGCCTGTCACCCGCTGATGACCATTATCGATCAGAAACGCACGCTCGACTATATAAAAACTTTCCTGGTACAATATGAACAGGGTGGCTTGCTGCCGGTTTGGGAACTTGCCGCTAACGAAACTTTTTGTATGATCGGGTATCATTCAGTACCGGTAATAGTGGATGCATACCTGAAAGGCATCAGGGGATTTGATACCGATAAAGCGATGGCTGCCATGCGTAAAAGCGCGACCCACGAGGGCAATATCGGGTTGAAAGCACTTGATAAAAACGGATACATCTCGTCGGATGATGAATCGGAAAGTGTATCGAAAACATTGGAATATGCCTACGACGACTGGTGCATAGCCCAGTTTGCAAAATCAACCGGAAAGACCGACGAATACAACTATTTCATTAAACGCGGGCAGAATTACAAAAACCTGTTCGATCCTTCATCGGGATTTATGCGGGCCCGGAATAACGGCGCCTGGTTCAACCCATTTGATCCCTTCGAGGTAAACTTCAATTATACCGAAGCCAATTCGTGGCAGTACAGTTTTTCAGCTGTACAGGATATGGATGGACTGATTGGTCTTCACGGTGGCAGGGCAAACCTGGCCCGTAAGCTAGATGATCTTTTCAGTGTTTCATCAAAAACTTCCGGCCGCGATCAGAGCGATATCACAGGACTGATCGGACAATATGCCCACGGGAACGAGCCCAGTCATCATATTGCTTATTTATATCCTTTTGTCGGGCAGGCCTGGAAAACCCAGAAACTGGTACATCAGATATTAAACACCTTTTATCACAATAATCCCGACGGGCTGAGCGGCAACGAAGACTGCGGTCAGATGTCGGCCTGGGCGGTGATGAGTGCTATGGGATTTTACCAGGTAACACCTGGCACCGATACATATGTTATCGGCACTCCCTGGTTTAGCAAAGTTACCATAAACCTCGAAAACGGGAAGAAGTTTACCATCACGGCCAAAAACATTTCGGCTTCGAATTACTATATTCAATCGGCAATGCTCAACGGGAAAAAGTATACGGCATCATACCTCCACCATGCTGACATTATGAGCGGCGGCGAACTGAATTTTACAATGGGCAACAAACCCAACAAAACATGGGGCAGCGGTAAAGGAAATGAACCGATAACAGCTATAACCGACAATGTGATTGTTCCGGCACCTGCTTTGCTCGAAGGCAGCAAATCGTTCAGGGATAGTAAGGAAATTAAAATACTGGCTGCTCCCGGTTGCACTGTTTATTACAGCATTACAGGAATTGATGGAAAGACCACAACCCGGCAATACCAGGCCCCTTTTACCATTGATGCCAGTACACAGATAAAATGTTATGCGCAAAAAGAGGGCAGTGTAAGTAATGTGGTAACTGCAGATTTTATTAAAATGACGAATGACAGGGATATCAAACTCAGCTATGCACCTGCTAACCAGTATTCGAGCGGAGGCGCTGCTAACCTGATAGATGGCATCCGCTGTTCGCCCGATTTCAGGGTTGGAGGTTGGCTTGGCTTCGAAAAAGTGAACCTCGAGGCAATCATCGATCTGCATGAAATAAAAACGCTCAGCAATTTTGGCGCAGGTTTCCTGCAGGATATAAACTCATGGATATTCATGCCGCAACAACTGGAGTTTTTTATTTCCGAAAACGGCACCGACTACCGTTCAGCGGCAATCATTAAAAATGATGTTCCCCAGGACAAGGAAGGTACGATAGTGAAAACCTTCGAAACGAAAACAGCTCCTGTTAAAGCCCGTTTTGTTAAAGTGGTTGCCACCAATATTGGCAATTGCCCACCGGGGCACAAAGGACAGGGTGCTTCTGCCTGGATGTTTGCCGATGAAATAATAATAAATTGATTATCTGCCGGCCCAACTCAGGCTATCGCCTGGCTTTTTGCAAGTGTTTTAGCTGATACAATGAATACCTGGAGACTGACAGATTATTAGCTGTATCTTTGTACCCGGAAATATTTCCCCAGCACTCCTGCAACCAGTCCTTATGCCATTTTCGAAACTTGGACTTTCGCCTGCCCTGCTTCATGTATTGGCCTCCCATAATTATACCCGGCCGTATCCCATTCAGCAGGAGGTAATCCCTGCTATACTGAATAATAACGATGTACTCGGCATTGCGCCGACAGGTTCGGGTAAAACCGCAAGTTACGTGCTGCCAATACTCACGAACTTACAACAGGCAACAGGCAGTAAAAACAGGCATATTAATGTGCTGGTACTGGCTCCGACACGTGAACTGGCCATGCAGGTGAGTGATGTTTTCAAACTTTTCAGCCCTTCACTTCCACAGAAAGTTAAAACCCTGGCTGTATTTGGAGGTGCTTCTATAAATCCGCAGATGATGGCCCTGCGAGGTGTAAATGTTCTGATTGCAACGCCCGGTCGTTTGCTTGAATTGGTTGAAGCAAATGCAGTTCACCTTTCGTCCATCCAAACCCTGGTGCTCGACGAGGCCGATAAAATGCTGAACCTGGGCTTTAAAGAAGAAATGGACCGTATTTTTTCACTCCTGCCAGCTGTGCGGCAGAATTTATTATTCTCGGCCACACTCAGCAATGATGTAAACAACATCACCCAATTTCTGCTTCGCGATCCGCTGGTTTTTAAAATTGAACCTGAAATTGAAAGCATCGACCTGATCACCCAGCTGGGCTATTTTGTTACCAATGAGAAAAAAGGCCCGCTGCTCCGGTACCTGATAAAACGGGATAATATGCAACAGGTGCTGGTATTTACCTCAACTATATACTCTGCCGATAACGTAGCTGATAAATTACGCAAAAACGGTATTGATGCCCTTTCGATACACAGCAAGAAAAGCCAGGGTGCACGAATAGATGCTTTAAGTGAATTTAAAGCCGGCACCCTGCGGGTGCTGGTCGCCACCGACTTGATTTCCAGGGGCATCGATATACAATTTTTGCCTTACGTCTTCAATTACGAACTTCCCCGGTCGCCCAAGGAATTTATTCACCGCATTGGCCGAACAGGCCGTGCCGAATCGCCGGGCACAGCAATTACTTTTGTAACTCCGGCCGATAAGGAACACTTTAAAGTGATACAAAAAAAGATGGGTAAAAGAGTTACCATGATTGATTTCGAAAACATGGATCTCAGGTTAGCAAAGCAAAGCGGTAAATCAGAATAGGCCATTATTACAGCATTTTCTTCACGGTAATAAAGCGCAAATCACCCGATCAGGATTACAACATACAAAACCATATCGTATGCTTCCCGGAAAGAAAACACATCCTGAAATAAAGTCGCGGCTACATCCCCGAAGCAAACACCGGAATCGGTATGAGTTTGATAAGCTTATAAAAAGCTGCCCCGAATTAGCGTCGTTTGTAAGTATAAATGCCTATGGCGACGAATCCATTGACTTCTTCGACCCCGAGGCTGTAAAAACACTAAATAAGGCCTTACTGTTACATTATTACGGGTTATCCTCCTGGGATATCCCGACGGGTTATTTATGCCCTCCTGTACCCGGCCGTGCGGACTATATTCATACCCTTGCCGATTTGCTGGCCGATAAACACGGGCATCAGGTACCATCAGGCAGCAAAATAAAGGGCCTGGATATCGGCACCGGCGCCAATTGCATATACCCTATTATTGGTGTAAGTGAATATGGATGGTCGTTTACGGCATCCGATATCGATCCGGTTGCCATAAAATCAGCCAGGTGCATTGTGGATCAGAACCAGGTACTGCAAAATAAAGTTGAGCTTCGGCTCCAGCCTGACCCTAAAAATACTTTCATCGGGATAATCCGGCCAGGTGAGTTTTATGATTTCACGATTTGTAACCCGCCCTTTCATACTTCGGCGGCTGAAGCCCGGGCCGGCACGCTCCGGAAACTGAGTAATCTGAAGGAAAAGCCCATCAAAGATCCGGTTTTGAACTTCGGTGGCCGGAATAATGAATTATGGTGCCCGGGTGGCGAAGAACGATTTGTAACCGCCATGATTCGCGAGAGCAGGGAATTTGCCGGCTCCTGCTATTGGTTTTCGACCTTAATCTCTAAAGAATCAAATCTCAGGAGCACGTATAAAACACTTGCTGCCATGAAAGCTGCAGAAGTACGGACCTTAACTCTCGGCCAGGGCAATAAAACCAGCCGCATTGTGGCCTGGACTTACCTGGATGCTGCAGGCCAGCAGACATGGATTAAAAATCGTTGGTAGGAAATTGAATGTGTTAATGCACGTTGTTCAAACTTAACATCCCACAAGTATGAAATTACCCTGGTTTAAAAGAATGGGAATATTCTTTATTCCCGCCAGCGTAGTTGGCTGGCTGATTGCCATTTGCAGCTGTTTTTATGCAATTTACGTGTTTATCGACATCGACAGCCGATCGCATTCGGTAAGCGACACGCTGATCAATTTTGTTTTCAGCTTCGTGGTTATCGCAGCAGCCTACACTTTAATCGGCTACCTGGCAAGTCATTCGAGGCAAAAGTAAATGCGGAACAGGGAAACAGATCATTCAGCTTAGCTTCGCAAGATTGCAAGGCGGAAAAATCTGTTCTGTTTGCCAGATTCAAACTGTAGACCAGCAAGAGGCGCTTAACCTGATTAACCGCTGATCATACTAATCAGGGGCAACAAAACTTTGGGAGTGATTTATTTATTTACCCGATTCAGTGCGTCCTGTTTAATTTTGTCAGCTTCGGCCTGTGCTTTGGCAAGCAGTGCATCCCTTTGTTTCTGCGCTTCGGCAATAAGTTTATTGGCTTCGGTATCGCCCTGTTTCTTCACTTTTTCGGATCCTTTCTTGGCAATCATTTCGGCGACAGCACCATTCTTTTTGCCCTCAGCTACCAGGCGGTTTGCCGACGAATCGGCAGCAAAACGAACCTGGTCGGCAGCCGAATTGGCTGACTGCATAATCTTTTGGCTCTGTTTCTCAGCTTCTGCCATTATTTTTGCAGCTTCTGCTTCAGCCTGACTAATCAGGTTAGTAGCTTCCGTTTTCGCCTTGGCAACCAATTCTTCTTTTTTCTTTTCAACCTCAGCTATCGCTTGCTTTTTCATATTCTCAGCCAGGCCCGCCATAGCGGATTTTATTCCGGTAGTTATCTTCGGGTCAGTGGCGGTTCCACCGATGAGGATGGTAACAGGAACAATGTCACCAAGACTTACGTTAACGCCTTTTTTACCGGCATCTTTCACCAGCCCGTCGAGCACACTGTTTGCCTTGCTTCCGAATTCAGCTTTCGGGATATCGAGCGTTAGCACAAAATTCAGCACCTGGTCGAGGCCGGTGGTTCCCGAAATATTTGCTTTATATGATCCCAGCTTGAAATCCATCGGTTTTACGGTAGCCTTGCCATTAATCACGTCGAAAGAGAGATTAATATTTTCGAGTGAAGGATTCCTGAGCTTATCGATTTTAAGTGCATCGGCAATTTTACCAAAAGTATTAAGGTTCGCCAACCCCAGCACATCCGAAAGCAATTGCCCGCTGGCTGACACAGATGTAAGTTCCGGCATCATATCCTGCCTGAGCGCTCCTTTAAATTTCAGTTTTGTACTAATAATTCCATTCAGTTTATTGGCAATGGGCGCAAATTTCTGGACAGAGCTGAACGACTGGAACGACTGCTTCACATCCACATTTTTAACCTGCACATCCATATCCACCAAAGGCTTTTTCGGATCAATGGTATTATACGAACCTTTTAAAGCCATGTTGCCACCGAGCATGTTCAGGTTCAGGCCATCGAGAAGTAAAGCATGATCTTTAACCCGCACTATGCCCGTAACATCATTCATCTGGTATGTATCGTAAACCAGTTTTTTGAAAGATGTACTGAGCATGAGGTCCATATCACCCGGAATTTCAACCACGGTAAGCGCCGAAGTATCCTTTGCCGCTGCAGGCGATGTGGTTGCCGGAATCAGGGTGTTCAAATCCATCAGGTTCGAAGTAGTGGTAAGGGAACCTTTCAGCACGGCATTCTTTTTCATCATGTAAGGGATATAATTTTCAACTTTACCACTGGCTGAAAGATCGTTTTTCCCTATGGTCATCGCCAGGCCCGAAAGCTGGGCATAAGCCGGCGTGAAATCAAGCCTGGCCTTGCTGATATTTACCGGCTGCGGAACTTCTGCCCCCTCGTACACCAGTTTGTCGACAGCAGCAAACCCTGATGCTTTAAACTGGTCGTAGGCACCTTTTTCGATGGCCGATATTTTGCCGCTGAAAGCCATATCAGCTGTAACTACACCGGACACTTTAGTTTTATCACCCAATGGGTATACTTTCGAAACATTTGCCAGGTTTACCGTACCTTTCACCGTAGCATTAATATCGGGATCGGAAACAGGTGTGCGCACTGCCAATGTAATATCAATTGGATTTTGCATCATACTCAGGTGCATACGCGGTACATCAACCGTAGTGTGATCCATCACTCCATCAGGATTGGCAATAGCAGCCTGCAGGTTAACATCCGAAACACTCCCAGGCAATCCAGGGTAACTGAAACTCCCGTTGGCAACCTTCAAATTAACAGCAAACGCTGGGATTGACACATCGTTGTAAAGTCCTTTCACAAACCCATCGAAAGCCATGGTACCCGAAGTTTTCACATTTTCAAAATCCTTTGCATAAACAGCTGGTATGAGCGATAGAAAAGCCTTGAAGGTATTTTCTTTTGCTGCAAATTTGATATCCATTTTATATCCTTCATCAGGCATGGCAAAAAAACCATCGGCTTTAATATTCAGGTCATTCAGCCTGAGATTTCCGTCCTTGAATGTAAATGTCCAGGTTGAGAGGTTGGCATTGAGCAAGGTGGTAATTTCACCCGTGGTCTTGCTCATATAACGGATCCCGTCGTAATCAGCTGTAATATCTTTTACCACCGCTTTAATATCCAGCGAAGTAATATCGGCAGTCATATCGCCACTCAGCGTACCGGTTAATCCGTCGAAAGCCAGCATGGTTGGTATTTCGGCATCGTCGTAAACCATCCGCATATTGCTGATGCTTACCTTATTCAGATAAACTTTGAAGGATGATGGTGTCGAAACTGTATCAGCATTAGCAGAGGGTTTCATGACATCCCAGTTCACTTTGCCATTTTTCAGAACCTTAAACAGGAACCGGGGAGCGTTAAGATCAATTTGTTTCACTTTATATTCGCTGCCGCCAAAAACACTAGCCAGGTCGAGGGTAAGCGACAGACCCGGAACCGATGCCAGCGTATCGGCACTAAAATCGCCTGTACCTTTCACCACCAGGTTTTTGACTTTTACGGTTAAATCGGGGAAATGACGAATCAGGGAGAGCCCTACCCCATCGAAAGTTACAACAGCATTCAGGTTTTTATTAATCTCTGACTGAACTGTTTGCTGAATTTTACCTTTGAACACAAAAGGCAGGGCAATAATAACCAGTAAAAGGAGCCCGATAACAATGGCGGAAACTTTCAATGCTTTTTTCATTGCAGGAAGTAATTTGATATAAAAATAAACGTATGATTGCTGACTTTAGTCTACAGTTTTGCCGACCTGTTGCGAAGTAAATGATCAGCTATAACAAGTGCTGCCATAGCTTCAACAATAGGCACTGCACGGGGAACCACACAAACATCGTGCCTGCCTTTGGCTGCAAGTTCAATATTTTCGCCTGTATTGGTAACTGACTGTTGAGCCTGTAAAATGGTTGCAATTGGTTTGAAAGCAACTTTAAAAATAATATCGCTGCCATTGCTTATTCCTCCCTGAATACCGCCCGAGTGGTTGGTAACAGTGCGTATTTCACCTTTTTCGTTGGCAGTAAAAATATCGTTATGTGTTGATCCACGCATGGATGGAGCATTAAATCCTTCACCATACTCGAAGCCTTTAGCGGTATTAATGCTCATGGCTGCTTTGGCCAGGTCGGCCTGCAGTTTATCAAAAACGGGTTCGCCCAGGCCCGGCGGAACGCCATCGATAATACAGGTAATAACACCACCTGTGGTATCACCCTCCTTTTTAAGCCGGGTGATGAGGTCTATCATTCGGTCCGATGCTTCCGTGTCGGGGCAGCGAACCAGGCTTTCTTCAATTTTGTCGAGCTGATCGATGGTAAATCCTTTTTCGCTTTTTACTTCACCAATACTGCTCACAAAAGCTTTTACCCTTATCCCTGAATGGAGGAGCAATAGTTTTGCAATGGCACCACCGGCAACACGCGAAAGGGTTTCGCGGGCCGAAGACCGGCCACCGCCACGGTAATCACGAAATCCGTATTTGCTGTCGTAGGTAAAATCGGCATGCGACGGGCGGTATGCATTTTTGAGATGATCATAATCGGAGCTGTGCTGATCTTTATTCCTGATTTCGAAGGCAATAGGCGAACCTGTTGACCGCCCTTCGAAAACTCCGGATAGAATTTCGATGGCATCTTTTTCATCGCGCGGAGTGGTCATTTCCGACTGACCAGGACGTCGCCGGTTAAGTTCCTGCTGAATAAATTCCACATCGATGCGAAGCCCGGCCGGGCAGCCATCTATTATGCCTCCTAGGGCAATGCCGTGCGACTCTCCAAAAGTGGTGAGCCTGAATATGGTTCCGAATGTGTTAGCTGACATAATGCAAAGGTACACATTATCTGCATTTGGTCAGGGAGCCGCGAACGGCAGGCCGTAATTTTAACAAAATGCTGACTTTATACAGGGAACAAAAAAAAGCCCCTTCCGGGGCTTTTCATGTTTATTGCTGTTCGCGGGCAACACTCCGCAGAATTTTTGCCTTGGCTTCGAGCGAAGCAAGTTCTTCCTTGGCTCTAGCGATTTTGGTTTCGAATTCAGCCTTCAACAGGTTTGCCTGTTTCGACTTGGCAAAGAAACCAATATTGTTTTCCCAAAGCAGTATTTCCTCTTTCAGGCTATCAATCTTGGCTTGCAGGCCCGAACGTTCGCGGTTAATAATACGGCCGGCATCAGGCTGATCCTTTACGTTTTCGAAACGCGAGCGGTAGTTCATCTGGCTGGCTTCCTGCGAATCCACTTTCAGCTTATCGTAGATTTTATTTACTGCCGATTTAAATTCAGCCTGTACGCGATCTTTCTCCTTGATGGGCACATGACCGGTTTCCATCCACTGTCGCTGTAGTTCCTTTACTTTTGCAAGACTTTCCTGCCGGTTTTCGCTGTATTCAAAAGCATTAAGTTTGGCGATGATTTCGAGCTTAATCTGCAGGTTACCACCTTCGCTGGCTTGCAGGCCTTTGAAATGCTCATTTTTAGCATTAAAGAATTCATCACAGGCAGTACGGAAGCGTTTCCAGATTTTTTCGCTGTGTTTACGAGGAACCGGACCGATTTTTTTCCATTCGTCCTGAAGACGGATCAGCTCACGCGATGAATTTTTCCAGTCGGTGCTCAGTTTATGCGATTCAGCCTGCAGGCAAAGCTCAACTTTCATATTGTAATTGTTGAGTTGCTGATCTTTAAGCTTGCTGAAATATTCCTTTTTATTCGAAAAATACAGATCGAGCTGGGCTTTGAAACGATTCCAGATTTCATTGTTCACTTTCTGGGGAGCTTGTCCGACAGATTTCCACAACTTAAGCAGTTCGTTCACCTGTTGGGTGCTGTCCTGCCATTGTTTGATGGAGTTAAACTCGGTAGCAACCAGTTGCTCTGCTTTTTCACAAAGCAGTACTTTAGCTGCGTAGTTTGCTTCGAGGTCGCCCTGTATCTTCTTGTAAAATTCGTGGCGGCGGTCGTTTATTTTTTCTGTAGCCGTTTTAAAGCGATCCCAAACTTCTTCGCGTTTATCCTGGGCAACAGGACCAATCTCTTTCCACTCTTCGTGCAGTTCCTGCAGGCGTTTGAAGGATTGCGAAATAGAAGTTTCGAGTACCAGTTCTTCTGCCTTTTCGCAGAGTTCAATCTTGCGTTCGAGATTCTTACGAAGATCAAGATCTTTAAGTTCCTTGTTTATCTTTACTTTATCGAAGAATTTTTCGATCAGGAAATGATAATTCTGCCATAAACCCTGGGCTTCAGTTTTGGGAACCATCCCAATTCCTTTCCAGGTATCCTGCAGAGCCTTAAATTCGTCGTATGTCTTTTTGAGGGTTTCTTCCGAGTTGATCAGGGATTTCAGTTCCTCAAGAATTTTCTTTTTAGCTTCCAGGTTCTGGAGTTTAACCTTCTCCTGGTCTTCGGTAAAGCGGAATTTATTGTGTTTATATATTCCGAAAGCAGCTTTAAAACGCTCTTCGAGCGGATCTGAAATTTCGAAATTTTCAGCTTCTTCGCTGGCGGCAGCATCCTGGTACATTTCCTGGCGCTCCTTGTTTGAAAGCGCAAGGTATGCAACCTTTATCTGGGCTACTTTCGATTTTATTTCATTAACATCTTCATTCTGAACAGTTTCTTCGAGAAGGCTCACCAATTGTTCGCGATCCATATGCGCATAATCGACACTTGAGGTTTCCAGGGCGGCGACTTCGGCATCAATAACTTCGTCAATGGCATCAGCTTCATCCGCAATTTCAGGAACAAGTTCGGGTTCAGCAACAGGTTTAGGAGCTTTTGTTTTTGCCGCTGTTTTTGTTTTTGTTTCAACCACGGGAGTAGTATCAACTTCATTTACAACAATTTCTTCTGCAGCTTCAACTTTTGTTGCAACCTCTGCTTCTGCAACAGCAACAGCCTGGGTTTCAGTTTCGGCCACTGGCCCGGCTTGTGTTTCAATTTCAGCCTCAACTTGTATTTCTTGAGTTTCAGCTGCCGGAGCAACTTCAGCAATGGCTTCAGCAATGGCTTGTTCCGTTTCTACGGCTGCTTGCATTGGCATTTCGTTTACTGTGCTTACAGGAACTTCCTGCTGTGAATTCTCCTCCTGGTTGAGCTCAGGATTTTGATCGGGATGTTTGGTGGATTCCATCTGTTAATGAGTTAGTAATTAAACTATTGATCAGGATTAAATAAAACCCGCTACTTCTTTCGAATAGCGGTTGTATGTGAATCTCTTTCGAGAAAGGTTAGTTGTACAATGACTGTTTCGGTTTTATAAGGCTGCAAATTTAACAACATTTCGATAAGTAGATCAATTTATTATAAATTGATTGTCAGCGCAGGTTACCGGGTTTTTAATTGCCAAACCGGATTCTTATACCCGATGTATCAAAATGCAGAACGGTTAAAGATAATGTAACCCACATTCACGAAAAACGAGACAGGAATACCGTTTCCGTAATAATTTAAGGAGGCGCTCAACGGACCTATTGGCGTAGTGAAAACAAAGCTTGTTGACAACACATGGTGTATAGCAGGAAAAAGTTCGCTCTTTACAACTTGCTGCGAACTGTTGCTGCTTAGTTCGCGAACCGGGGCCATCAGGAAAGCTTCAGCGCGGAAATCAAGATTCTTACTTATGCTCAACACATTGCGCATGCCCAGCGACAAAAATCCGGTAGGTCTGAAAACCGACTGGTAAACCGTTGCCATTTCGTATAAAGGGCAATAAATGGGCATATATAGCGTGGTTGAGGTAAAATTCCGGAAGCTCTCGAGGTTATTGGCCTGGAATTCGAAATTAACTCCCGGTTTGTACACTTTTCCAACACTGAAGTACTTGTCGTACAGAAATTTAAAAATAAAATAATTATGGCTCCCCGAGTAATTCCCCTGAAGTACAGAAGTAGTTCCGGGGAAGTGTTTTTCGAGGCCGCTTACAAATTGCACACTTGAATAAACCCTGTAGCCCTGGTTTGAATATTGTTTCCTGTTGAGGGTATTGAATTCCAGTTCCACATATGGGCTTACGAAATTGAACTTCGTTTTGTCTTCCTTATCCCCGCTTGTAGGCGTGTTGGTTTGAAAATAATCTGCTCTGTTTAAACCAAAAGTTAAACCGGTTTCGAGTTTGCCTTTGTAAGTGATTGGGAAACCCATATCCAGCCTGAAGTTGGTATTGTTTTCGTACAGGTACGAAGGCGTGGCATCAACAAAAAAGAAGGAGCCTGTCCGGAAATAATTAAACTGGTTGAAGGTATATTCTGCTTCAACATATTTTGGTTTTTTCCCTGCCAGTTCAATGCGTCCGCCTGCCAGCGCCGAATTATAAAACCGCCCGAACGAACCGTTGACCCTTGCAGTATACGCCGCCTTCTTCCATAAGCTATATTTAAGTTGCAGAAAAATTTCGTTGCTTCCGCCCGACGACAGGCTTCCGCCAAAGTTGGCATCGATCCCTTTCTCATACTGAGCATCAATTTTCAGCCTATACCTCAAACTAACCGTATCGTAAACCAGCGTAGGAAATGCTGATTTCAAACGATCTTCGCCCAACACCTTAAAGTATGCAGATTTTACCTGGTCAATGTTCAGATCATGGCCATAATACAAATCGGACTTACGCCACCTGAACTGGCCAAGAATAGCGTTGGCTACATACACGGATTGGCCTGGTTCGAGCCCACGTACCTCAACACTGTTTATAATCAGGGGAGGTTTCCGGTTATTAAAACTTCTGCGTATGCTGTCGTGCATTGCCTGTGTAACGGTATCAACCACGAACTGTCGTATGGAAGGTATCAAACGCTGAGTAGCCACGTAACCACTATCAATAAAAGCCTCGGTATTCGAGAAATCGATCACATTCACGTCTTTCAGCCGGGGTTCTATTAAAACGCTGGCATCGCAATAGAGGTTAAATTTAGTTTCACCCATCAACATACTGCCCAGTTGCGAAACCACATCATCCTCCTTTGGCGGATCATAATTTCCGGCAGCCTTACTTCCAATAATAATGTCGGGGAAAAAATCCTCCATAACCACATCCGATGGAAAATTATTATACATCCCTCCGTCGAACAGCAGTTTTCCATCAATCCGTATAGGCTTAAAGTAAAACGGGAAAGTCATGGAAGCCCTGATGGCTGACCCCAGGTCGCCTTTACGCAGGATATAGGGCCTGTTGTAACGTATATCAGATGCCACACAGCGGAAAGGCACCATCAGGTTATTAAAATCGTATTCTGAAGCAGCCGAGGCTTCGGTAAATAACTCAAGAAAAGCAAAATCCATACGTACCGGCGAAACTATATTGGTTGGCAATTTAGTTTGTAGCACCGAATCATATTTAAATTTAAAGGTAAGCCAGGATGCATCGGGCTGGCCGCGCCTGAAGAAATATGTATATTGAAGGTCGAGTTTGCCAGAAACCCATTTTGTAAATTCTTCGGAATTGATAATTTTTTCCATCTGGTCAGGCGAATAACCAGCTGCATAAAGGCCGCCGATTATGGCCCCCATGGATGTTCCGGCAATGTAATCAATAGGTATTCCATTTTCTTCGAGCGCCCGCAATACCCCGATATGCGAAACCCCTTTTGCACCACCTCCACTCAATACAACTGCAACTTTTTGCGCACCAACTGTAAGGAAGCAAAAAAGCAGAAGTAAGAGAATACTATTTTTTTTCATGAAATACCAATGATGATAAGGGATATGCAAAGATAAAAAAATCCGGCAGGAAGGCCGGATTTAAAAGGAACTTTATACAAGTCATCTCAAAAGGATGCCAGTGGTTAAACTTTTTGCAAGGCCTGCTCAAGATCGGCCATCAGATCATCTACATCTTCTATTCCCACTGAATAACGTACAAGCCCGTCGGTAATACCGGCTTTTAATTTCCCCTCTGCTGAAACTTTCGAATGGGTCATTGATGCAGGGTGCTGTATAAGGGTTTCAACACCACCTAACGAAACCGCCAGAATAGCCATTTGTACGTTGTTCATCATCACCCTGCCGGCTTCGAGGCCTCCTTTCAATTCGAAGCTTATCATGCTGCCGAAACCATCCATTTGTCTTTTAGCCAGTTCATGCTGCGGATGCGATGCCAGCCCGGGATATTTAACCCATGCTACTTTGGGATGATTTTCGAGATAGGCAGCCAGTTTCATTGCCGATTCCTGGGCTCTGTCTATCCGAATGCTGAGTGTTTTTACACCCCTGATCACCAGGTAAGCCTGGTGAGGGTCCATGTTAAAACCAAGAGTCACCATGATGGGACGTAGTTTTTTATACAAAGCTTCATCTTTAGACACAACTACTCCACCCACAATATCAGCATGCCCGTTAATAAATTTTGTTAGCGAATGCAACACAATATCAGCTCCCATTTCGATGGGGCGCTGAAGGTACGGGCTGCAGAAAGTATTGTCGACTGCAACCGTAATCCCATGCTGGTGTGCCAGTTTGCAACATGCTTCCAGGTCGGTTATTTCCATGGTTGGATTAGCCGGTGTTTCAATATATAGAAGTTTGGTTTCCGGCCTGATTGCATTTTTAACCTCTTCAATATTGGCAGTATTTACAAATGTTGATTCGACACCGTATTTTTTATAATAGGTTTCGAGCACCACACGCGAAGGGCCATATACTGCTGCAGAACTTACCACATGGTCGCCCTGGGCTAGCATGGCACCATAAACGGTATTAACAGCGGCCATTCCCGAACTGGTTGCAATTCCCCCAAATCCTCCTTCGAGTTCGGCAAGCAGGGTTTCCAACGCGTGTATGGTTGGGTTACCAATGCGGGTATATATGTATCCGTTGCTTTCGCCGGCAAAACAGGCAGCGCCATGTTCGGCGTTATCAAATTTGAATGTTGAAGTTTGATAAATAGGTACAGTGGCGCTTCCAAGTGCATCGTTAAAGTCGCCTCCATGGATAAGTTTGGAGTTAAATCCGATTTTTTTGTTTTTCATTACTGTGGAGTTAAATTTTTGTTAGTCATATGTTTTTGTCCCGAACCCTGAGTCCAGCTATTATTTCAAAATTTCTATTTTCTATTCGTCAGCACCGAAGATAGCCCATGAAAGAGGGATTTATCAGGAACACTTTTAAATACCCCTTCCCTGGCTGTTTTCACATCTTCGATGGTATAAAAAGCTGTTGGATGGTATTGGTGCAGTGTATCGAGAAATAGCGGAATTTCTTTGCGCCGGATGATGGAAAAAATCACTTTAACCTTTCCTTTGGCACCATCGGCATCAAGAAGGGTAAGTCCGAAATTATGTGATTTTAAAGCATCTATCAGCTCCGGCGATTCACTCGACAGGATAACCCGGATAATGGAAGTGCCAATGGAGAGTCTTTCTTCGAGTGCTATGCCAATAAAATTACCCGTGGCAAAACCAGCTCCATATGCTACGTAGCATAACCAGTTATCGAGGTGTTGCATAATCTGGCCAATGGCAAGCAACCAGATAATAACTTCAAAAAAACCGAGGAATGGCGCAATGTTTTTCATCCCTTTCGAGATAAAAATCAGCCTGAGCGTTCCAACGCTCTGATCCATGATGCGTGCTAAAAAAATCAAACCCGGTAGCAGAACCCAGGTCAAAAACCAACTATCGGAAGACAATAAATCCATCCTGTAAAACACTCAGATCAAGGCGCTAAATTAGTGTTTTTAAAATAGCTCAATCATGATTTCTGATAATTATTTAAAGGCACAAACTTATTACAATAATTATCATTTCAGGCTTACCTGCGAACAAGCGTTTGTTTAACTTTGTTTCCATCAAATCAACCTAAAACTTCCTATAAATGAAAAAACTCCAAAGTATCCTCTTTTTCACTTTAATACTGTTCCCGGTATTTCCTATAGCCCAGGACGAAGCCCGGCTCATGCGCTTCCCAACGGTTCATGGAGAACAGGTTGTTTTTGCCTATGCCGGCGATTTATATTCGGTACCCGTCCAGGGAGGCATGGCCCGCAAGCTAACCAGCGACCCGGGATATGAAATGTTCCCACACTTCTCGCCTGATGGTAAAACTATTGCATTTACGGCTCAATATGATGGAAATACCGAAGTTTACACCATGCCAGCAAAGGGAGGCGTGCCTGTAAGGCTTACCATTACAGCAACACTGGGCCGCGACGATGTCAGCGATCGGATGGGGCCCAACAATATTGTAATGGGCTGGACACCCGATGGCAGGAATATTATTTACCGCTCCCGGAAGCAGACTTTTAACGACTTTACAGGCCAGCTATTCATGGTACCTGTCACCGGTGGAATGTCGCAGGAACTTCCTTTACCCACAGGCGGATTTTGTTCCTATTCGCCCGATGGCAAACAACTGGCATACAACCGGGTTTTCCGCGAATTCAGAACCTGGAAATACTATAAAGGTGGCATGGCCGACGATATCTGGATACACGATTTTGCAACAAAAACTACCCGCAATATCACCGGTAATAAATCGCAGGATATCTTCCCCATGTGGTTTGGCGATGAAATCTATTTCTGCTCCGACCGCGACCGGACCATGAACTTATTTTGCTATAACCTGAAAACAAATCAAACGCGCAAGGTAACCAATTACACTGATTACGACATAAAGTTTCCTTCGGCCGGAGATAACAGGATTGCTTACGAAAATGGTGGTTACATCTACATTCTGGACATAAAAACCCAAACTTCAACGAAGGTTCAGGTGCAGATTGCAGATGATATGAATACATCGCGTAACGAACTTAAAGATGCAACCCGCTATTTGGGATCGGTTAATCCTTCGCCTGATGGCAACAGGATAGTGGTAGCCGGAAGAGGTGATATTTTCACCGTACCGGTAAAAGAAGGCATTACCCGCAATTTAACTGCGAGCAGCAATGCACACGACCGCGAAGGAATCTGGTCGCCGGATGGAAAATGGATTGCTTACCTCAGCGATGCAAGCGGTGAATATGAAATTTATATTCAAAAACAGGATGGCAGCGAACCTCCTGTTAAACTTACAACCGGTGCCGACACCTACAAATTTACCATCCGCTGGTCGCCCGACAGCAAAAAGATTCTGTGGAATGATAAAATGCTGCGTCTGCAATACGTTGATATTGCTACAAAAGCGGTTACACTGGTCGATAAATCAAAAATCTGGGAATTTGGCAGTTTCGACTGGTCGCCCGACAGCCGGTGGATTGCCTACAGCCGCCCTATGGAAAACGGAATGCAGCAAATCATGCTGTACAACACCGCTGATGGAAAAAGTTTTGAAGTTACGGATGGATGGTTCTCGTCGGATGAACCCACATTTTCGCGCAATGGCAAATACCTTATTTTTACTTCGGACCGTACTTTCGACCCCATATACAGCAGTGTTGAGTGGAATTTTGCTTACCAGAATATGTCGAAATTATACCTTGTAACCCTGGCCAAAGAAACTCCTTCACCTTTTGCTCCATCAAACGACGAGGTTAAGATTGAAACGCCTAAGGAAACAAAGGAAACGCCTGCATCTGAAAAAGATAAAAAAGGTAAGAAGTCCGAAAAAACGGAATCCTCACCCGAACCTGCTGTTAAGCCAGTAAAAATTGATCCCGAAGGTATTCAACAGCGTATCCTCGAAATCCCGGTTGAAGCCGGAAACTACTGGAACCTTTGGTCGGTTGACGAAAAGATCTTTTATAACACATCGAATGACAAGGGAATGAGCGCAAAGGTTTACGATCTGAAACAAAAGAAAGAAACAGATCTTGGCAGCGATATAGGTTTCGATATTACCGCAGATGGAAAGAAAATGCTTGTGCGGCAGCGAAACCGGTACTTTATGATAGATCTTCCATCGTCAAAAATAAGCACTGACAAGTCCATCGATCTCTCCGATCTGAAAATATGGGTTGACAACAGGCAGGAGTGGAAACAGATTTATGATGAAGCCTGGCGACAGATGCGCGATTTCTTTTATGTAGCCAATATGCATGGAGTTGACTGGAAAGCAATACACGACAAATATGCCGTGATGGTTCCATATGTTAACAATCGCAACGACCTTACTTACCTGATCGGCGAAATGATTGCCGAACTCAGCGTAGGCCATGCATATATCAATGGTGGCGAACGCAAGCCGGTTGAAAAGATTAACCTGGGTTTACTGGGAGCACGTCTGAGCAAGGATGCCTCGGGCTATTTCCGTATCGACAGCCTTCTGCAGGGAGCCAACTGGAGTTCTGATCTTCATTCGCCACTTACCGAAGTGGGTGTGGGCGCTGTTAAAGGCGAATATATTACTTCAGTAAACGGGAAATCGACAAAGGAGATGCCCGACATTTACGCGGCACTCATCAATAAAGCAGGTAAAAATGTTGAACTCACATTAAATGCCTCACCAGCCGAGGGAGGACGCAAAGTACTTGTGGTGCCTGTTGCTGATGAATCAAGCCTGTACTATTATACCTGGGTGCAAAACAACATCCGTAAGGTCGACAAAGCAACAAACGGCCAGGTGGGTTACATCCATATTCCTGATATGAGTTCCGAAGGCCTGAATGAGTTTGTGAAATATTTTTACCCCCAACTGGCCAAAAAAGCACTGATTATCGATGACCGTGGAAATGGAGGCGGAAATGTGTCGCCCATGATTATCGAGCGTTTGAACCGCGAAATAACCAGGAGCAATATGGCCAGGAACGTGGAACAAATCGGGCATACCCCTACCAAAGTAATGGCTGGGCCAAAAGTGTTGTTGATAAACCAGTATTCGGCATCTGACGGCGATCTTTTCCCGTATGGATTCAAGAAACACCAGATCGGCAAAGTGATTGGCACCCGGACCTGGGGTGGTGTGGTAGGTATCAGGGGATCACTGCCGTTTGTGGATGGAGCCGATTTGCGGAAACCTGAATTTGCAAGCTATTCGGCTGACGAAAGCAAATGGATTATTGAAGGCTATGGCGTTGACCCGGATATTGAAATTGATAACGACCCTTCGCGCGAGTACGAAGGTACTGATGATCAGCTGAATAAAGCTATAGAAGTTATTCTCCAGGAATTGAAAAACTTTAAGGAGCCCCCGGCCATTCCGTCAGCCCCTGATAAGAGCAAATAAACCTTGATTTAAAAAGCGGCAGTTATCACGACTGCCGCTTTTTTGTTATCCCTCACAAACTATTGTCGAAATTATTCCGTTTGTATTAAAGTTTTATTTTTGCTAAGCACATCGCACAATGAGCTGGCTCTCAAAAGTAGATACAGTTAAATCTGGCACCACATTCATTCAAATGATTAAAGCATATATTCTCTTCTTTCTTGTATCCCTTTCCTGCATGGCAAAAGCACAGCAGGGCCAGGCACAATTTGATACAACCAGGTTTAATCAATGTATCGACCTGGCAACCTACTTTGTTAGCTGCGAAAACTACAACCAGGCAGCCATCGACCGGTATATGCGAACTGAGGACATTTCATCAATTGAATGGCTTACCTATCGAAGTAATGATAAATGGCATACAGCGGGCATTGTGACCACCGGAAATACATTTACCCTTTCAAAAAACATTCGCATCGACACACTTGGCCAGGTTACGGAACTTCCGCTTAATGAAGATACATCCTGGCTATCAGCACCAGGTTCTGCAGTAGCCGTTGCCAACCAGCAGTTTCAACTGGTGAGGGATACCTGCAACCTGTATTTCAACACATTTGTGCATTCCAATGCAGATCAAACCATAAGTGTATGGTTCCTCCCGGCATTTCAACCCAGCGGCCAGGCCATTTACGGCTGCGAATGGGAATATGTTTTCGATAAAACAGGAAAGAGCTTTTTAAAGCAGAATGCGTTCGTTAACAAACTGACAGGTGTGTGGATCGGTCAGCCACGGGAATTATGGCTTAATTACCGGAATACGGATACCCCAACTCCTGGCAGTGTTTTCTTTGCACTCTCGTTCCGCGATTATTTTACACGTATGCGAATCGACACCCGGTTAAGTACCAGTACAATAGCAAAAAATGCAAATGGGGAATATTGCTGGATTCACAAATTGAAATAAACCTTAACTCCATCAACCAGCAGGTAATTATTACCATTATGGGTGGTATATCCTAAAATATTTTTACATTCAGCAAAATAATTACAAATTCCTGTCACATACTTTTACTGGTTTTTAAGATTTTTCCGACTTTGATTTATTTCCCTGATTATGAGCAACTATAACAACAACGGTAGTTAGAGCCAATGATCGAAAGACCAGACTTTAAATTATTTTTTTTTAGTCGTTCGCATGTTAATAATTTTTGTTAGATTTTTTTTTTCAAAGTTTGCATTTTATCAAATAGTGATTAAATTTGCGCATCTTCAAAGTGGGAAAGGGCTGCAACCTAGGTGAAAAGTTCTTGCAACTATTTGTTTAAGAGACTTAACACTAGCACTTAAAGGAGATAAAAATGAACAATTTTACGGGGTTGCTGTTATTTTTATAGTTTTATATCACAACCTTATAGTTTAATTATTTATATCAATAATGGAAGAAAAAATCAAAAAAATCGGGCTGTTCATTGACGGGACTTTCTTCTTGAAAGTTAATTCGTATTATCGTTACCACCATGAACGCAAAAGCACCATTAACTTTAATGGCCTTGCTGAATTCCTGCGGGATGAGATTTCAAAACTTGAAAACTCAGAGAAACGTTATTGTCAGGTTGTCGAAACACATTGGTTTAGGGGAAGGTATTCTACCAGCCAGTTGGAGAAAAAATATCCTGATGAAGCATACCGTTTAACCCAGATGACAAATGAGCGTCGGATCGACGACATTTTCATGTACGAAGGAATCACAACACACAATTACCCGCTTTTGGTTGACTCACGTACCGGGGAAGCTGAAGAAAAAGGGATTGATGTTTGGTTCTCTCTCGAAACGTATGAACTTACACTTGTAAAAGAACTTGATGTTGTTGTTATCATTGCCGGCGACACTGACTATGTGCCTCTTATCAAGAAGATTAACAGCCGCGGAACCCGCGTAATGGTTCTTGGCTGGGATTTCTCGTACGAGTCGACTTCGGCTGCCGGACGCGCCTACAAAGTAACAACACGCACCAGCCAGGCATTGATCGACGAATGCGTTTACCCATTGATGATGGACAAACGTATTGATGATCGTACCAGTAAAAATGATCCGATAGTAAATTCGCTGTTCAACGTGTAATTAACAATCAAACAGATTTAAAAAAGTAACTTCAGCCATGGAGTTACTTTTTTTTTTGACGTTTAGTAACTAATCACGTACCTGCACTGCCATGCATATTTATCGAAATAGGATATACCTTTCTTTATGCAGAGTTTTCAATATAGGTTTACAATAATCACAAACAAAAAAAAGAGGCCCATTTACTGAAGCCTCTTTTAAAATATTGCTATTACCGGGTTTAGGCCTGCCCTGCAGGACCACTCAGTTGAAAAGGATAATCACCCCCTTCAGTTTCTTTTATCACACCATGAACAGCTTCGAATTTGCTGATATTATCCTTCAAGGCACGGTACAGGCGCTTTGCATGCTGCGGAGTTAAGATAATACGCGATTTCACTTTTGCTTTGGGAACACCGGGCATAAGCTTAATAAAATCAACTACAAACTCTGAATTTGAATGTGTGATTACGGCAAGATTTGAGTAAATACCTTCGCTTACCTCGTCAGAAAGTTCGATATTGATCTGGTTTGGATTTTGGTTCTGGGGATCATTCATATCCATAACGCTTTTAGTTTAATATTTTCTGGAATAAAAAGATGGGGAAACCGATCAAGAAAAATGATACAGTTTCCCCATATAAAATTGAGTTAGAAATTATTCAGCTTTCGAAGCCAGCATACGGTCGTACTCCTCGCGCGAACCCACAATAAGGTGTTCGTATTCACGTAAACCTGTACCGGCAGGAATCAGGTGCCCTACAATAACATTCTCCTTTAAGCCGAGCAGTTCATCGCTCTTCGACTGGATAGAAGCCTGTGTGAGTACCTTGGTAGTTTCCTGGAACGAAGCGGCCGAAATCCAGCTGCGAACCTGCAGCGAAGCACGGGTAATCCCTTGCAGGATTTGCTTGGCGGTAGCCGAGTTAGCATCGCGCGAAACAACCTGGCGTTTGTCGCGGCGTTTCAGCAGCGAATTTTCATCGCGAAGCTTACGGGCGCTAACAATCTGACCTGGTTTAAGCGTGGTGCTGTCGCCTGGATCTTCAACTACTTTTTTGCCAAATATCCAGTCGTTTTCTTCATTGAAGTCAATCTTGTTAACAAGTTCGCCTTCGAGGAATTTGGTATCGCCCGGATCGACAACTTCAACTTTACGCATCATCTGGCGAACAATCACCTCATAATGTTTATCGTTGATTTTTACACCCTGCAAACGGTATACTTCCTGTATTTCGTTCACGATATATTCCTGAACCTTCATTGGTCCCTTAATGGCCAGGATATCGGCAGGAGTAATAGCGCCGTCCGAAAGCGGGGTACCGGCACGAACATAGTCGTTTTCCTGGGCCAGTATCTGTTTCGAAGTAGAGATCAGGTAGCTGCGTTCTTCACCTGTTTTGGATGTGATAATGATTTCGCGGTTACCACGTTTCAGTTTCTTGCCGAAAGTAACAACACCGTCAATTTCGGAAACAACAGCCGGATCGGAAGGATTACGTGCTTCGAACAACTCGGTTACACGTGGCAAACCTCCAGTGATGTCACCGGTTTTACCAACAGCGCGAGGAATTTTAACAAGTATATCTCCCGCTTTAATGGTTTTGCCTTCTTCAATCTGCAAGTGCGATCCAACAGGTAAATCGTAGTTTTTCAACTCTTCACCATCTTCACTGTAAATTTTGATGGATGGATTTTTACCTTTAACACGCGACTCTATGATTACTTTTTCCTGGTAACCGGTCTGTTCGTCGGCCTCTACTTTAAAGGTAACGCCTTCGGTGATATTGTCGAAAGCAAGTCTTCCATCAACTTCCGAAAGAATAACCGCGTTGTATGGATCCCATTCTGTGATCAGGTCGCCCTTTTTCACAGTTGAGCCATGCCCGAAGTAAAGGTTCGATGCATATGGAATATGTCCCGAAGCCAGGATGATACCGGTAACCGGATCCATAATTCTCATTTCAGCCGAACGTCCTAAAACGATATCGTAAGTACGTCCTTCGCTGTTGGTATAATTTACTGAACGAAGTTCATCAATTTCAATAACACCGTCGTATTTGGCTGTGATCCGCGAAGCCGAAGCAATATTAGCACCGGCAACACCACCCACGTGGAAGGTACGAAGGGTAAGCTGTGTACCAGGCTCACCGATGGACTGTGCAGCAATAACACCTACAGCCTCACCTTTCTGAACCATACGGCCTGTTGCCAGGTTACGTCCGTAACATCTTGCGCAAACCCCCTGTTTCGATTCGCAGGTAAGTACGGAACGAATTTCAACAGCTTCGATTGGTGAATCTTCGATAATAGCACAGATTTCTTCAGTAAGTTCATCACCGGCTGATGCAATAAGCTCACCAGTATGCGGATGATAAATATCATGAAGGGTAACCCGGCCTAAAATACGATCGTATAATGATTCAACGAGTTCTTCGTTTTTCTTCAGGGCCGAAGTAAGACGTCCGCGAAGTGTACCGCAATCGGGCTCTGAAATGATTACATCCTGGGCCACATCAACCAAACGACGGGTAAGGTAACCAGCGTCGGCAGTTTTTAGCGCGGTATCGGCAAGACCCTTACGGGCACCGTGGGTTGAGATAAAATACTCGAGTACCGAAAGACCTTCTTTTAAGTTCGAAAGAATCGGGTTTTCGATAATTTCACCGCCTGTGGCACCTGATTTCTGAGGTTTGGCCATCAGTCCGCGCATACCCGAAAGCTGCCTGATCTGTTCCTTCGATCCACGGGCGCCTGAATCAAGCATCATATATGCCGGATTGAAGCCCTGGTTATCGGTGGCCAGGTCACTCATTACTTTCTTGGTAAGGTTCGAGTTGGTATGGGTCCAGATATCAATGATTTGGTTGTAACGCTCGTTGTTGGTAATGAAACCCATGTTGTAGTTGTTCATTACTTCTTCAACTTCGGCATTCGCTTTATTGATAAGTTCTTCCTTCAATTTCGGAACCAGAACATCACCCAGGTTAAAGGACAGACAGCCCTTGAACGCCATGGTAAACCCTAAGCTCTTGATATCATCGAGGAAACGGGCGGCTTTTGCAGTGCCGGTTTTCTTCAGCAGGTCACCAATAATATCACGGAGTGATTTTTTAGTCAGCAGCTGGTTGATGAAACCATATTCTTCAGGAACAACCTGGTTGAAAAGTACGCGACCAACCGTGGTTTCGAGTAGTTTTTCAACTTTAACACCATTTTCTTCAACAGGTATTCTTACTTTGATCCAGGCATGTAAATCAGCCTGTTTTTCATTGTAAGCAATAATTACTTCTTCAGGAGAATAGAAGCTTCTGCCTTCGCCTTTCATGATATGACCCGGTTCCGATTTACGGCCTTTGGTAATATAATAAAGGCCCAGAACCATGTCCTGCGATGGAACCGCGATAGGCGCCCCGTTAGCAGGATTCAGGATATTATGTGAGGCAAGCATCAGTATCTGTGCTTCCAGGATAGCTGCATTTCCTAATGGAAGGTGAACAGCCATCTGGTCACCGTCGAAGTCGGCGTTGAAAGCTGTACAAACCAAAGGATGCAGCTGTATAGCCTTGCCTTCGATAAGTTTCGGCTGGAAAGCCTGAATACCCAGACGGTGCAGTGTTGGAGCACGGTTGAGCATAACCGGATGTCCTTTCAGGATATTTTCGAGAATTTCCCAAACAACAGGATCTTTACGGTCAACTATTTTCTTAGCTGATTTCACGGTTGTAACAATCCCGCGCTCAAGCATTTTACGGATAATAAACGGCTTGAACAATTCCGAAGCCATATCTTTTGGCAGACCGCACTCATGCAGTTTCAGTTCCGGACCTACAACAATAACCGAACGACCTGAATAGTCAACACGTTTACCGAGCAGGTTCTGACGGAAACGTCCTTGTTTACCTTTCAGACTGTCGCTCAACGATTTCAGGGCGCGGTTCGATTCTGTTTTAACCGAACTGGCTTTACGTGAATTATCGAAAAGTGAATCAACAGCTTCCTGAAGCATACGTTTTTCGTTACGCATGATCACATCCGGAGCCTTAATTTCGATCAGCCTTTTCAAACGGTTGTTGCGGATAATAACCCTGCGGTAGAGGTCATTTAAATCGCTGGTTGCGAAACGACCACCATCCAATGGCACCAACGGGCGAAGTTCGGGAGGAATAACCGGAACAACTTTCACGATCATCCACTCTGGTTTGTTTTCGCCACGGGTTTGCGCATCGCGGAACGATTCGTAAACCTGGAGACGTTTGAGCGCTTCCATTTTACGCTGTTGCGATGTTTCGGTATTGGCTTTATGACGCAGGTCGTACGACATTTGGTCGAGGTCGATGCGGGCGAGTAAATCAACCAATGCATCGGCACCCATCCTTGCGATAAATTTATTCGGATCGCTGTCGTCGAGATACTGGTTATCTTTTGGCAATTTATCGAGGTAATCGAAGTATTCTTCCTCGGTAATAAAATCGAGGGGTTTAATACCTTCCGATGCCAGGACACCTGCCTGAATAACAACGTATCTTTCGTAATAGATAATTGAATCAAGTTTTTTAGACGGTATACCCAGCAATGCACCAATTTTATTGGGCAGGGAACGGAAATACCAGATATGCGCAACGGGAACCACAAGTTGTATGTGTCCCATGCGTTCGCGGCGAACTTTTTTCTCAGTTACTTCAACACCGCAACGGTCGCAAACGATACCTTTATAACGGATACGCTTGTATTTACCGCAATGACATTCCCAGTCCTTCACAGGTCCAAAAATGCGTTCACAGAACAAACCATCCCTTTCAGGTTTGTATGTTCTGTAGTTGATAGTTTCGGGTTTAAGTACTTCACCGCTCGACCTTTCCAGGATTGATTCGGGAGAAGCAAGGCTTATCCTGATTCTGGAAAATTTGTTAGCGGCTGTATTTTCTTTTCTGAAAGCCATATATCAAGAAAGGATTAACGATTAATTTGCTTTTGTTTCACACCAGATAAATAAAGGCCTGCAAAAGCATCATGTTTCAGCAACATGATGCTTTGCGGCTTTAGGTTATCTATTCGAAGCTTACGTTGAGACCTAAGCCCCTGAGCTCGTGAACAAGTACATTGAATGATTCGGGGATACCCGGTATCGGCATGTTTTCACCTTTAACAATAGCTTCATAAGCTTTTGCCCTTCCGACAACATCGTCGGATTTAACAGTGAGAACTTCCTGCAGGATATTTGCAGCACCGAAAGCTTCCAGTGCCCAAACTTCCATTTCACCGAAACGCTGACCTCCGAACTGGGCTTTACCTCCTAATGGCTGCTGCGTAATGAGCGAATATGGACCAATTGAACGGGCGTGCATCTTATCGTCAACCATATGGTGAAGTTTCAGCATATAGATATAACCAACGGTTGCTGTCTGATCGAATCGTTCGCCGGTTCCGCCATCGTAAAGGTAAA
Source organism: uncultured Bacteroidales bacterium (assembly GCA_937965665.1). Classification (GTDB taxonomy): domain Bacteria; phylum Bacteroidota; class Bacteroidia; order Bacteroidales; family UBA4417; genus UBA4417. Next base: position 4,294 of record CALCJE010000019.1, on the reverse strand, counting down.
CTTTGCCATTTTCGGGCAAGCCTGCCTTTTCCATGAGGGTATTGATTTGTTCGTTTGTACCTCCGTCGAAAATAGGTGTTGCAAAATGAACGCCCATTTTTGCTCCGGCCCAACCGAGAACAGTTTCGTAAATCTGTCCGAGGTTCATACGCGAGGGTACACCCAGCGGGTTCAGAACGATATCAACCGGTGTTCCGTCTTCGAGGAAAGGCATATCTTCTTCACGTACTATACGTGCTACAATACCCTTGTTCCCGTGGCGACCCGCCATTTTATCCCCTACTTTCAGTTTCCGTTTTTTGGCTACATAAACCTTTGCCATCTGAACGATACCATTTGGCAATTCATCACCAACGGTAGCTACAAATTTCTTCCGGTTGTAAACACCCAGAATTTCTTTGTATTTAATGATATAGTTGTTTATCAGCTGTTTGATGAGCTCATTTACATCTTTATCTGTAGTCCATTTGTTCGGGTTCACGTTAATGAAATCGATACCCATTAACATTTTCTGGGTGAATTTCACCTTTTTGGGAACCATCTCATTTTTGAAGTTGTTGTAAACCCCCTGCGAGGTTTTGCCACTTACCAGTACAGTAAGTTTGTCAACAAGCTTTTGTTTGAGGTCCGAAGTGCTTTTTGCAAATTCGTCATCGAGTTCCTTAACAAAATCTTTTTCCTTGGCTTTCAGTTTTTTATCCTTAACAACCCTTGAGAAAAGTTTTTTGTCAATAACTACACCCTTCATCGAAGGTGGTGCTTTAAGCGAAGCATCCTTAACATCGCCGGCTTTGTCGCCGAAAATGGCACGAAGCAGTTTTTCTTCCGGTGTAGGATCACTTTCACCTTTCGGGGTAATTTTACCGATTAAAATATCACCTTCGTTAACTTCGGCACCAATACGAATCAAGCCGCTTTCGTCGAGATCCTTGGTTGCTTCCTGGCTAACATTGGGAATATCATTGGTAAGTTCTTCAACACCACGTTTGGTATCACGTACCTCGAGGGTAAATTCTTCGATGTGCAGTGAAGTGAAGATATCCTCTTTTACAACACGTTCGGAAATTACAATAGCATCCTCAAAGTTGTAACCTTTCCACGGCATGAACGCTACCATCAGGTTGCGTCCCAGTGCAAGTTCACCGGCTTGTGTGGCATAACCTTCGCAGAGTACCTGTCCTTTTTTAACTTTATCTCCCTTACGAACAATGGGTCGCAGGTTGATACAGGTATTCTGGTTGGTACGTGCAAACTTGGTCAGGTTATATACTTTAATATCATCGTCGAAACTTACCAGGCGCTCTTCTTCAAGGCGGGCATAGCGGATTACAATCTGAACTGAATCCACATATTCAACAATACCATCTCCTTCGGCATTGATCAGCACACGCGAATCCTGTGCAACCCTGGCTTCGATACCGGTACCTACAATCGGCCTTTCGGGATTGAGAAGCGGAACGGCCTGGCGCATCATGTTCGATCCCATGAGGGCACGGTTTGCGTCGTCATGTTCAAGGAACGGAATAAGCGAAGCGGCAATGGAGGCAATCTGGTTCGGGGCAATATCCACAAGGTCAACCTTCTCCTTTTCAATCAAAGGATAGTCGGCCAGGTAACGAACTTTTACTTTTTCGTCGCGGATATTACCATCCTCATCCATAGGAGTAGTTGCCTGGGCAATAATTTTATTTTCTTCTTCCTCGGCACTCAGGTACATGGTTTCAACAAGGTCGACTTTACCACTGGTAACTGCCTTGTAAGGTGTTTCGATAAACCCGAGTTTATTGATTTTTGCGAAAACGCAAAGCGAAGAAATAAGTCCGATGTTTGGACCTTCAGGAGTTTCGATGGTACAAAGACGTCCGTAGTGTGTATAGTGAACGTCGCGCACCTCGAAACCGGCTCTTTCGCGTGAAAGACCACCTGGTCCCAAAGCTGAAACCCTGCGTTTGTGAGCAATTTCACTCAGCGGGTTTGTCTGGTCCATAAACTGCGACAACTGGTTTGTTCCAAAAAACGAATTGATAACGCTCGATAAAGTTTTAGCGTTAATCAGGTCCATTGGAGTAAACACCTCGTTATCGCGTACATTCATACGTTCCCTGATGGTACGGGCCATACGGGCCAAACCAACACCGAACTGGTTGTATAACTGTTCGCCAACGGTGCGTACACGACGGTTGCTGAGGTGGTCAATATCATCGACCTCAGTGCGTGAGTTGATAAGGCCGATCAAATATTTGATGATCGAAATAAGGTCTTCTTTGGTAAGTACCTTTGTTTCGAGAGGGATATCGAGCGACAGTTTTTTGTTAATCCTGTAACGTCCAACATCACCCAGGTCGTAGCGTTTATCGGAGAAAAACAATTTCTCAATAATGCCGCGTGCGGTTTCTTCGTCGGGTGGTTCGGCGTTGCGTAACTGCCTGTATATATATTCAACGGCTTCTTTCGAGCTGTTGGCGGTATCTTTTTGCAGGGTATTAAAAATGATGGAATAATCCTGCGAGTTGATATCGTCGCGGTGAAGCAATATTGACTTGGCGCCGGAATCAACAATCAGGTCAATATGATTATTATCCAGAATGGTTTCGCGGTCAATGATTACATCAGTACGTTCGATCGAAACAACTTCACCTGTATCCTCATCACCGAAATCTTCGATCCAGGTACGAAGAACCCTTGCAGCAAGTTTACGGCCTACGTATTTTTTCAGGCCGGCTTTGCTTACTTTAATTTCTTCAGCTAGGTTAAAGATTTCGAGAATATCTTTGTCACTTTCAAAACCGATAGCCCGTAAAAGAGTAGTTACGGGTAATTTTTTCTTACGGTCGATGTACGCATACATCACGTGGTTTATGTCAGTGGTAAATTCCATCCAGGAGCCTTTAAAAGGGATAATCCTGGCTGAGAATAATTGCTGGCCATTGGTATGAAAGCTGGTACCGAAAAATACACCGGGCGAACGATGCAACTGTGAAACAACCACACGTTCGGCGCCATTAACAACAAATGTGCCTTTAGGAGTCATGTATGGGATCATTCCCAGGTACACGTCCTGAATGATGGTTTCGAAATCTTCGTGTTCGGGGTCGGTGCAAAAAAGTTTTAATTTTGCTTTAAGAGGAACGCTGTAGGTAAGTCCTCTTTCGATGCACTCCTCTATGGAATAGCGGGGTGGATCAATAAAATAATCAAGGAACTCGAGAACAAAATTATTCCTGGCATCGGTAATCGGGAAGTTTTCCGAGAAAACCTTGAAAAGGCCTTCATTTACACGATTGTCAGGATTTGTCTCCAGTTGAAAGAAGTCCTGGAAAGACTTTATTTGAACTTCGAGGAAATCAGGATACTCTGATTTTATTTTTGAGGTCCCGAAGCTAAACCGTTCAGTTTTTTGTGAAGCCAAAGCCATGAAATTTTAGATTAAAAGAAACAAAGTATTTTTAAACAATTAATCCCGATATGAAAATCGGGAAGAAAACTGACTACCTATTCGTGCGTAGAGCAGGAATAAGCAGTCAGTTTGGTAATTGTAGTCTAAATAGCAATAGTTACTTTATCTCAACTTCTGCACCTGCTTCTTCGAGCTGTTGTTTCAGGGCGTTTGCTTCGTCCTTGGTAACACCTTCTTTCAAAGGTTTTGGAGCAGCATCAACTAAATCTTTAGCTTCCTTCAGACCAAGGCTGGTTAACTCTTTTACAAGTTTAACAACTGCCAGTTTAGCCTGGCCAGCGCTCTTCAGGATAACATTGAATGAGGTTTGTTCTTCAACTACAGGTGCATCGCCACCGGCTGCTGCCATCATTACTGGAGCTGCTGCTGCTGGTTCAATACCGTATTCGTTTTTAAGTATCTGAGCAAGCTCATTTACTTCTTTTACTGTCAGATTAACTAACTGTTCAGCGAAAGCTTTCAAGTCTGCCATTTTATTTGTTTTTTTTAGTGTTTTACAATTATTGATTAATTCTTTTTGTTCTCGGGCCTGTAATTAAGCAGGACGTTCGGACAAGGTCTTGATGACACCTGATAATTTTTGACCACCGGATTGCAGTGCCGAAATAACATTGCGTGCAGGTGAATTGAGTGCCAGAATAACATCAGCAATAAGTTCGTTTTTAGTCTTGATTGCGATGAGGGCATCCAGTTGATTATCTCCAACAAAGGCCATTTCTTCAACGTAAGCGCCTTTGAGTTTAGGTTTATCAGATGTTTTCCTGAATTCTTTGATCAGCTTGGCAGGAACATTTCCCTGTTCTGCGATCATAATTGAGGTGTGACCTTTCAGAACAT
>CALCJE010000018.1 GCA_937965665.1 uncultured Bacteroidales bacterium | reverse complement strand
TACGAGATGCCTAAGTGACTGGAGTTCAGACGTGTGCTCTTCCGATCTCATGGTATGGGTGCGGGTGCCGGGATGATACACAAAAATCGGGTCCTCAATTTCGGTACCTTTATCGGTGCATTCAACGGAGCCGTTTACGTCGCACGAAATATCGCCGATAACTTTCAGCTTCGGTATGCCCTTCGCAAAAAGCTGTTGCAGGTAATCCTTGGTAACCAGCCGCGGATAACGGATATCCCAGTACACGCAGTTTATCATCATATCAAGATGTGGAATGTATTTTTCGAAAACACTCCTGAACTTTTCGGGCTCGGTATAATAATCCTGCAGGTCGAACTCAATGCCGGGTTCTATCGGTTCAACCAGGTGCTCTTCCCTGAAAACGATTTTATAAATCAGGTTATCAGGTATTTTGCTTCTTTTCTTCAGGCTGAGCAATTCGTCGGGCGATATTTCGATAACCGGTAGCAGCCCTATAATTTCCTGCGCACCCTGCGATACGTTGCCATAACCGGTAAATGCGATGGTAAAAGGCGTGAGCGCATCAGGCAGCCCGTTTTCGGCAATCTGCTGCCCCACCTTTGAAATAGCCAGGCGCGCTTCGGCCAGCGAACTGTAATGATGAGCCTGTTTGATCTGCGAAAAGGGGGTATTAAAGCCGGCTTCCTTAAGCCTGAGCCCCATGGACCAGAGTGAGTTAATCATTCCGGCCAGCCCGGCATAACGGCCAAAAAATATCTGTCGGCGTCCCTGGTCGTCGATCACGCGCTCGTAATCAATCAGGTTGCAATGTTTCTCCATCATTTTGCGGAGCATAGGCATATTATACGGTTGGCCCTTAATAACATGCGAGAAAAACACGTAGGTTTTCTCTTCCTCGAAAAAATCCTCAGGCATTTCCTTCACCCCGAAAATAACGCTGCATTTTGCCAGGTCGGGCGAAACTTCGGCGCCGGCTTTTCGGTACTCATCATCGGTAAATACCCTTTTGGGCGAAGACTGAATAACGAAGTCGAGTTTTTTATGCTTGATAAGCCGTTCAACATGTTTCGGGGTGAGCGGTGCCCTGCGCTCCATCACGTATTTATCCTCGTGTCGTATTCCGATAAAATTACTCATGCGTATGAATTTCGAAGCGGTTAATACTACTTAATCTACAGGCGAACGAGCGTTCTCAGTTTACAATACCATGCATTAGAACTTAGTTATACAAACCTACAAGAAATCAAATTCATTTGCAAGTGAATTATAAAAAATAATACTCTGCTTGCCGGGCATTTCATTCGTGATGTTTACAGCGGAAAGCTGTTAAAAAGTTTATACTTTTGCAGCTACAGTATTCATTGTTTTAAAAACTACACCCAGAATGAGCCAGTCGGGCAAAACTTCACGCAACCAACGAATTAAGAAAAATATATTCCGGATCATCCGTTTTGCGCTGATTTTCTTTTTCGGATCGAGCCTGTTTTTTACGCTGCTTTACCGGTTTGTAAACCCTCCTGCCACACCTCTGATGCTGATCAGGGTGGTCGAAAATATTGCCGAAGGCAAAACGCCTTCCATTACCAAGGACTGGGTAAGCCTTTCGGAGATATCGCCTAACCTGGTACTTGCAGTCATAACCTCAGAGGATAACAATTTCGAAACGCATTATGGCGTCGATTTTAAAGCCATCGAAAAAGCCAAGAAACTGAATGCACGTGGCAAAAAGATACGCGGTGCCAGCACCATAACCCAGCAAACTGCCAAAAATGCTTTCCTGTGGCCTGCCCGCACCTACCTGCGTAAAGGACTCGAGCTATATTTTACCGGGCTTATAGAGCTGGGCTGGGGTAAAAAAAGAATCATGGAGGTGTACCTGAATGTGATTGAAATGGGCGATGGAATTTATGGTGCCGAAGCTGCCGCACAAAAGTATTTTCACAAACCGGCAAAAGACCTCAGCCGCGCCGAAGCCGCCGCTATTGCTGCCGTGCTGCCCAATCCACGCAAGTGGCATCCCGACAGGCCTACGCCGTATATAGCCAGAAAGATAGCCTGGATTCAATACCATATGAATAAAGTTGACAAGCCCGACTGGTAATTGCTTCAATTTTCGCTGTGCATGGTTTTTACACTTTGCAGGATTTTATCCGAAACCAGGAAAATAGCCGGTTTTTTCGACATGGGATTGGTTTGCACGAAAACCACGGTTTTGTATACTTCTTCAATATTCTGGTATGTGAGCACTTCTTCGGGTGTTCCTTTACAATGAAGTTTTCCTTCGTTCATCAGTACCAGGTAATCGCAGTATTCGCCGGCCAGGTTCAGGTCGTGGATAATCATCAACACGGTAAGATTCAGTTCAGTGTTCAGTTTCTGAATCAGGTTGAGCACCTGTATCTGGTGCGAGATATCGAGGAAAGCCGTAGGTTCATCAAGCAGCAGTATGTTGGGCTGCTGGGTTAATGCACGTGCAATACCGGCCAGCTGTTGCTCGCCACCACTCAGATGCGACATCAGTTTATCCTTGTATTTATAAATATCGGTAAGCAACATGTACTTTTCGGCCAGGGCAATATCTTCGCGGGTTTCGAAAAACTGGAATTGCTGCCGGTACGGCAAACGCCCCATGAGTACATATTCCATCACGGTAATGTCCATGATATCCACAAACTGGGTAACCACGGCCACCAGGCAGGCTTTTTCTTTTAAAGGCATACCGCACAGGTTCCGGTTATTGATGTGCACGGTGCCGGTTAATACAGGCAGTTCGCCTGTGATGCCCCTGAATAAAGTTGTTTTACCCGATCCATTTGGGCCGATAATGCCGGCAAAGCTTCCCTGTTTTACCGAAAAGCTGATATCCTGCAGGCTGAAATGCTTCCCGTAGCCGCACGATACGTTTTTAAGCGATAAATATTCCTGCATGTTACGACATTTTTGATTTTATCCGGGCCCTGCTAAGTACTAAAATAAATACAAGTCCCCCGGCCATACCGGTGATCACACCGATGGGTAATTCGTTGGGCGCTATTGCTGTGCGGGCCAGGATGTCGCAGAGTATTAAAAACAAACTCCCGCCCAGGAATGATCCGATAAGTGTGATGCGAAAATCGTTGCCGATGATTAACCGTGTGAGATGCGGAATAATAAGTCCCACAAAACCGATAACGCCCACAACTGAAACGCAGATGCCGGTAAGCATGGAGGAAACAAAAAACAGTATTTTAATAATTACCGGGGCATTAACACCCAGGTGTTTGGCCTTTGCTTCGCCAAGCCTGAGTGCATTTAATGGCTGGGCATAAATGATAGAAATCAGCAACCCGGCTACAGAAGTAAACAACATGATATGGATCAGGCTGCTATCGGGTTCGTCCAATGATCCCATGGTCCAGAAGATGATATTCCGCATATTTTCAGTCGATGTAACCGAGGTAAGAAACATCATGGCCGAGGAAGCCACGAAACTAATCATGACACCAATGAGCAGCATCCGGTTCACATTAAGTTCCCGGTTTTTAAGACTCAAAAAGTACACCACGAAAATGGTAATCATAGCGCCCAGGAAACCCGAAAGAGGCAGCATAAATGTACCCAGCGACAGGTGTAGCCCCAACACAATGGTTAAAGTAACTCCAAAAACGGCCCCACCCGATATACCCAGTGTATAAGGTTCAACCAGCGGGTTACGGTACACGCCCTGCAAAATGGTACCGGTAAGGCTCAAAGCACCTCCGGCCGAAAAAGCCAGCAGTATGCGCGGTAATCTGATCTGCGTAAGTATAGTGTGTTCCATGCCCGATCCCGAGCGCAGGATCGAAACAATATCTTTCAGTTTAATATCAACTTCGCCCATCGACAGGGAAAGCAGTGTTGCACCCAGAATGGAAAACAACAATACTGCAATCAACAGCGCCCAGCCCAGGTATTTGTTTCTCATAAACTGTGTGCAGTGACTGTTTGGATGATTGTTCCTGAATATTTCATATTGCTAGGCTGATGAAGCATTACAAATTGCCAATAAGTTTTACCAGGGTTTCGAAAGTTTTAACAAACGAAACCGGTGTAGGCGTACATGCCAGTTCCGAATCGATTACAAAAACCTGTTTTTTCTTTACCGCTTTCAATTGTTTATAGGCTTCCCAGGTTTTCTTTTCTTCCTGCCCGGCCAATCCCATGGAAACCACGATGATAATATCAGGGTCGCGGGCCAGCACAGCTTCGCGGGTAACAGTGCCCCTGCTTAACTCGGCAAAGATATTGGTAGCACCGGCAAACAGGATGAAATCATTCATATAGGTATGCGTCAGCACGGTAAAAAGCGGATCGGACCCGATCTGGAAAAACACCCTGGCACCTTTGGTATGAACCTTCTTTTTGAGATTCTCTACCTGCAGTTTCGAAGTATTAATCTGCTCAGTTGCCTTTTGTTCCTTTCCAACAAGTTTGCCTAAACGCATAAACTGTGCACAGATATCATCAAATGACTTAACGCCGGGGAAAACCTCGACCCTGAGCCCGAATTTGCGCAGCGAGCTAATGGTTTCAGGATCTGTAAGTTCGGTGGTTATCACCAGGTCAGGTTTCAGGCTCACCACTTTTTCGAGGTTAACCTTCACCGCGTTGGCAACAATTTGCTTGTGATCGTTTTTGGCAATTTCGCAATAGCTGGTACATCCTACCAGTTTCGATTGCACCCCGAGATAATAAATATTCATGGTAAGTGATGGCGCAAGGGAGACAATTCGCTGTACACCTGCACCCCACAAACTGGTTTGCAAACCAACAAATACAAAAACAATGAGAATCTTTACTAAATTACGCATAACTCCCTTTTAAGTTCCCATCAAAATTATCATGTACGTTTGTACATCATTTAATGTCCATTAACCGCCCGGACAGGATGCTAATAGCTTTCATGAGCCGGATTGCGCGATAGTTGCAGCAAATCCATGATGCAAAAACTTTCACTGATAAAATAAACGGGGAAACCCTTGAACTTTTTTACGAATTCAAAAAACTTTTTCCCGAAGTTTGAATTACCATTTCATTGCCGGCAGGTCTTCTGGCTTGTCCGGTTTTTTTCGAGGCCTTCCCACCCCGCTTATCGGGGCAGTGGCATGAGGGATTCAAAAAAAACAATATCCAGGACTTACAGCTGCGGGTACAGCTCCGGTATTGCACCGGATTCCCATATTAAGGTTTTTCCTGCGAAGGAAAAATCCACCAACGCTGCAAAAGTATAAAAATAAAAGGTGTATACAACTAATAAGAAAAAGGTAATTATTCCTTTTTCAGGATTCGAATTTCTTAAACACTGTTGTAACTGCATGCCCGCCAAATCCGAAAGTGTTATTCAGTACCACATTTATTTCGCGTGGCCGCGCTTTCAGGGGTGTAAAATCGAAATTCGGGTTCAATGCGGGATCCACTTCATTGAGGTTAATGGTGGGATGTACCAGGCCGGTTTCAATTGATTTAATACAGGCAATAGCCTCAATAGCCCCGGCAGCACCAAGCATATGCCCGGTTGATGATTTGGTGGCGCTGATGCTAATTTTACCAAGCATATCCTCCCTAAAAACTTTTTCAATGGCTTTGCACTCGCTGATATCACCGATAGGGGTTGAAGTAGCATGGGCATTGATGTAGCTTACCTCCTCAGGTGAAACACCAGCATCGGCCATGCCGCCTTCCATGGCAAGCACGGCGCCCAATCCTTCGGGATGGGTGGCTACCACGTTAAACGCATCAGAGGCAGCACCATAACCGGCCAGTTCGCAATATATTTTAGCGCCACGTTTTAGGGCGTGTTCCAGTTCCTCAACCATCAGTATTCCTGAGCCTTCGCCTATTACAAAGCCATCCCTGGTTTTGTCGAACGGACGCGAAGCAGTTTCGGGTGTTTCGTTCAGTGTCGATAAAGCCTTTATTGAGTTAAATCCGCCAACCGAGGCTTCGGAAATGGGTGACTCGGAGCCACCAGTAATTATAACATCTGCTCTGCCCAGGCGTATCAGGTCCATGGCATTGGCTAAAGCGTTGTTTGATGAAGCGCATGCCGAAGCAATGGAATAACTGATGCCATTCAGTCCATACCTTATGGATATTTGTCCGGCTGAAATATTGGGGATCATTTTGGTGACAAAAAACGGGCTGAAACGCGGAATCCGGGCATTAGCGCCAAAGTTCAGTACTTCTTCTTCAAACGTAAGCATCCCCCCAATACCGGTGGCAATAATAACGCCTACCCGGCTACGGTTGCAGGCATCGAAGTTAATTCCTGAGTCCTTGATACATTCGTCGGCCGCAGCCAGTGCAAACTGGGTATACAAATCCATTTTGCGCACATCCTGTTTTTCCATGTATTGCAGCGGGTCGAAACCTTTTACCTCGCAGGCAAACCTGGTTTTGTGGTTTACCGGGTCGAAATGAGTGATGGTGGCTGCCCCGCTTTTACCGGCTAACAGCGCGCTCCAAAATTCGTTTATATTGTTGCCAATAGGAGTTACAGCTCCAATTCCTGTAATTACTGCACGTTTCATATCCAGTTTTTAATGTCTTAATAGTTTTTTCAGATTTGTAAGTAAAAAATTAGGCTCATTCTGCCGGTTTCAGATCTTCGAGTATGGCATTACAGAAGCTTTTATACTCAATTTTATCAACCAACCTGGCCATTTGCAGGCTTGCTATCAGGCTCGAAAGGATGAGGAGTGCTTTGATTTGCGGCTCTTCTTTAAAAGCAAAAATACCTTTCTCCCTGCCTGAAGCCAGGGTATCGGTGAGCCATTTCAGGATGATTTCCGACATACGTTTAAGCTCAGCAACAGTTTGCTCACTCAGCGAATTAATATCAGGACCTAAGGATCCGACAATACATCGTTTTTGTTCCCTGTGGCTTTTGGTATATATTTTTATAAATGTTTCAAGCTGGTGCCATTCGTCGAATCCCCGACTTTGCATGTTACCTGTCATTTCCTCGAAACGCTGTATGTTGGTTTTAACGATACTGGTTCCCAGGTTTTCCTTCGAGGGAAAATAATAATGTATCGCTGCATTTTTAATCCCCAGTTCCGACGAAATATCCTGGTAGCTAAAGGCATTGTACCCTTTTGTGCGTATCAGGTTTTCACCCAGTTCAATTATTTTTTCTCGGGTAATAGACATAGTTTTTATGGTGGGTTTCTGGTTTCTGGTTTGAGCGTTTCAGGTTTCAGCGTTTCAGGTTTCAGCGTTTCAGTCTCAGGTTTCAGTGTTTCAGTTTCAGGTTTTTATTACTTAAATCGCATCACTTTTCACTATTCACTATTCACTATCGCCCTAATAGGAGTTGAAGAGTACTTTTCAGAACGGCGGCAAATATACTTACTAATAAGTAAGTTTGCAAAAAAACAAAAAAATGCATTTTGTAAAATCCATTATTCAAAATAAAATTCAAATCATTAAGCTAACCAACTTTTATGACCGATGAAAGCGTAATGTACTGATATACTGACTAAATACATTGCTCCACTATGCATTAAATACTTAAACAAAATCGTTATGGCAACATAATTAATTAATAAAACTTTAATCAAAATAAAGAGGGTAAGTTATGTTATTTTATGATTAACCATACCTTGCAACAGAAAATCGAATCTCATTTTAAGTACTTTTACCAGCTAAATCGAGCTTATCGTAAAACAAGATCATGAAAAAACACAACCCGAACATACAAATTTACCTGCTTGCAGCTCTGCTTTTTTTTAGTGGTCTGCTTTCGTTGCATGCTCAAACCGTTACGTTAAAACTGGTAGAAACCAGCGATGTACATGGTTCGCTTTTCCCCTGGGATTTTATCAACGATAAACCTGCCAACACCTCGCTTGCCCAGGTGTATACTTATGTTAAGGCACTCAGAGCGGACAAAAACCAATCGGTAATTCTGCTCGACAACGGTGATATCCTGCAGGGACAGCCGCTTGTTTATTATTACAATTTCGAGGACACCAGGTCGGAGCATATTTGTGCCCGCGTAATGAATTATATGAAATACGATGCTGCTACCATCGGTAATCATGATATTGAACCCGGGCATCCGGTTTACGACAGGCTGAAAAAAGAATTCAGTTTTCCCTGGATGGCTGCCAATGCCGTGGATACCAAAACCGGTGAGCCCTATTTTAAACCCTACACCATACTGAACCGTAACGGGGTAAAAATTGCTGTCCTGGGGCTCATTACTCCAGGGATACCAATGTGGCTACCCGAAAAAATATGGAGCGGCATCGATTTTCAGGACATGGTTGTTACGGCTGCAAAATGGGTAAAAATTATACAGGAAAAAGAACATCCCGATGTGCTGATTGGGCTTTTTCATGCCGGCGTTGAAGCTAATTACGAAGGACAAACTGCAGATATGCCCCGTAATGAGAACGCCGCGCAACTGGTTGCCGAAAAAGTTCCGGGATTTGATGTGGTGTTTGTCGGTCACGATCATCATGGATGGAATTATACTGTGAAAGATCCCGCCGGCAACAATGTTCTGATCCTGGGAACATTAAATGCCGCACGCACTGCTACAGAAGCAACCCTGGTTTTAAACAAAAATACTGCTACAGGACAATGGAATAAGGAAGTCAGCGGCGATGTTATACCGATTGAGAAATTTAGTCCGGATACTGATTTCATGGCTGAATTTGAGCCTGTTATTAAAAACATAAAAACATACGTAGCCAAACCTATTGGCCAGTTTACAGAAACCATCAGCACCCGCGAATCCCTTTTTGGCGATTCACCCTTTGTTGACCTGGTACAGCAGATACAGCTGGAGCTTACCAAAGCCGATGTTGCATTCGCTGAGCCACTTTCATTTAACGCCGAAATTAAAAAAGGCCAGATTAATGTACGCGACATGTTTAAGCTGTATAAGTTCGAAAACCTGTTGTACACCTTAAAAATGAGCGGGCAGGAAATAAAAGATTACCTCGAATTTTCGTATGGCAGTTGGTTTAACCAGATGAAAAATGCGAATGATAACCTGTTGAAATTTAATACCGCTGCAAACGGCGAACTCATTTACACCCGCGGCACCCCCCAGCTGGCCACGGCTTATTACAACTATTCGTCGGCAGCCGGCATAAAATATACTGTTGATGTGAGCAAACCCGCCGGCCAACGCATTTCAATCGCCTCCATGTCCGACGGCAAACCCTTCGATTTAAAAAAGATGTACACTGTTGCCATGAATTCGTACCGTGGCAACGGGGGCGGCGGGCATTTAACGCAGGGAGCAAAAATTCCGAAAGATGAAATCGCGGGCCGTATCATCAATTCGACCACGAAAGATCTGCGCTACTACCTGATGAAATGGATAGAAAACGAAAAAACCGTAAATCCCAAAGCGTTGAATAACTGGAGCGTAGTTCCTGCAGATTGGTGGGAGAAGGGAAAAGAAAAAGACAGTAAACTGTTGTTCAAATAGAAGATTAGCAATTAAATCAAAAGCTGCTTCTGTGAAATGAAAGTTTAACGCTAGTTCGCAATAATCATCAAAAATAATTGATAATAAGGGAATAAGGTTGAATTTAAGTTCATTCTTTTATTACTAAGGTTCTAAAAACAAAAAATAAGGTAAATATTTGCTTCAACCTTATAGTATTGTTTTAACCTTGGTAAACGGTAAGAAAGATAGCCCCAAACCTTATTACCTTATTGATATTGAATATAATATAGAATTGACAAATCAGTTTTATATCGAACTACGTAAGTTTAATAATTTACAACATCCTTTCTCTCTTCAATAAATAAGGGAGCAGCACCTGCTCAAATCCTTTATTGATATCGGCTTCCACGAAGTCGATCTTATACTGGGCACATTTTAGTTTCAGTTCCTGGTGAAATTTGCTTATGGCTCCGGCATAAGAATTTCGTACCTCGGCCGGGTTCAGTTTTATTTCCTCGCCCGATTCCATATCAACAAACCGATACGGGCGATTGTCGTAATCAAAATCCAGTTCTTTCAGTGCATCAGTCACATGAAAAAGGATCACCTCGTGCTTGTTATAGCGCAGGTGCTGGAGTGCATCAAAAAGCAAGGAGTTGTCGGCCCCGGCGGTATCGAACATATCGCTGAAAAGTACTACCAGCGAACGTTTGTGGATGTTTTCTGCAATATAATGCAAGGCATCGGTAACCTGCGATGTACGTCGAATTTCTGGCACTATGGGTTTGAGTTGTTCCTCCAGTTTCGCCAGCAGGAATTTATAGTGCACCGAATTCGATTTTGCCTGCGTATGCAGATCGACCTTTTCGTTGAAAAGACTGAGGCCCAGGGCATCGCGCTGCCGGCGGAGCAGGTTCATAAGGCAGGCAGCAGCATATACCGAAAAGGTAATTTTATTGGGATGATCAATATCCGTAACCTCACGTACCGGGAAAAACATCGATGACGAATTGTCAATTACCACCTGGCAGCGCAGGTTAGTTTCTTCCTCGTATCGTTTAACATACATGCGGTCGGTGCGGCCATAGAGCTTCCAGTCGATGTGGCGAGTAGGCTCCCCGGGATTGTAAAGTCTGTGTTCCGAAAACTCAACCGAAAAACCATGGAATGGGCTTTTGTGTAAACCCACTATAAAACCTTCGACCACCGTACGGGCGAGGAACTCAAGGTTCGGAAACTGCGGAATACGGTTTTGATCGATCTGATAAGGCATAGGGCTTTACAAAAACAGATTCGGTGTGGTTCTGCCAGGGAAAATGCAGCTAAAAGCAGGATATATAATGGGTATCAATAATGTCCCCCTCCCGGGGAAGGAAGGGGGACACTGTTATTCGTTCAAAAAGAAGGTGATTAACCCAGGAGTTTTTCCAGTTTCCCTACCAGCACACTTTTAGGAACTGCACCTACCTGTTTGTCAACAATTTCGCCGTTCTTCATAAACAGTATTGTAGGAATATTGCGAACACTGAATTTAGCTGTAGTAACAGGGTTGCTGTCGACATCAAGTTTGCCGATTACCACTTTACCTTCATATTCTTTGGCAAGTTCTTCAACAATGGGTCCAACCATGCGGCAAGGTCCACACCATTCAGCCCAAAGGTCTATTACAACAGGTTTGTCCGATTTTTCAGCCAGTTCTGCAAAATTTGCATCCGTAAAATTGAGTGCCATGTTTTTATTGTTATTGGTTATAGGTTAATTAAAAAGGGTTAACGCGAAAATGATTGTACGCTATTAAATCATTAATTTAAAACTTCATTTCCTGCAAAATTGTTCACCGGATGAAGTTTAATGAGGCTGCAAAATTACGCATTTTAGCATCGGTTCATCAGTATTTTGTACTGAATATTTTTCAGGTTTTAACCTTCACATGAATACCCGGCACCATCCTGAGCTGCCGCGTGGCGCTGCTGCATAAAACCTTGTATTTCGACGAGGATGTTTCGACTTTGTAATTATTCACAAAATCAAAAAACTCCACTTTTACCCTGCAGTTACCTTTGTTTTTCTGCAGCGCATCCACAATGTGATTGGTCAGAGGCTCGTTCAGGTTATCGATGGGCACCTGCAAAATAAGTCCTTTGGCCATTTCGTCCATTACATCGCTGAGCAGCGAAATGCGCTGTATCCGCGGCTCATACTGGTCGGAGCCCCAGCGTGCCGCCGTACGGAGTTTCACATACACAATGGCATCGTCAACCAGCATGTGCTTGTTTTTCAGATAGTCCTCCTTAAAAAGTGATAATTCCAGTGAATCGTCAAAGTCTTCAAGTGTAAACCTGCCGTAAGGATTCCCGTTTTTGGCTACTTCATGCCTCACTTTCGAAACAATGCCGGCAATATAAATATCCCGGGTAGAGGCAGCTTCGAGGTTATCCTTCAGCTTTTTGATGGTCGAATTACAGAACGTTTCAATATCGAAACGGTACTCGTCGAGCGGGTGACCGGAGATAAAAAAGCTGGCGATTGCTTTTTCGCGTTTCAGTTTCTCGATATTCGACCAGGGCTGGCAATCGGGCAGTTTAAGATCGGGAATTTCAACCGGCCCCAGGTCGCCGAATAACGATTGTTGCGACGATTGCTGCATGGCCTGGTAGCTTCCGCCGAAGCGGATCAGTTTTTCGAGGAAAGTAGTATCTTCACTTGATTCCCTGTAGAAGAACTGTGCCCTGTGCAAGCCTTCAAAACTATCGAAAGCACCTCCCTGCGCCAGGGCCTCCATTGAACTCTTGTTCACCGTGCGAAGGTTTACCCTCTTGATGAAATCGAAGATATTTTTATACGGCCCGTTTTCATTACGTTCGGCCAACAGCGAATCGGCAGCGGCATCGCCCATGCCTTTCAGTGCCTTAAGCCCGAAACGGATTTCCTTGTTTTTGTTTACCGAAAAATTTAGCCCCGATTCGTTTACATCGGGCCCCAGCACATGTAAACCCATTTTCCGGCACTCGTCGAGGTAAGCGGTAAGACTATCAACCGAACCCAGGTTGGTGGTAAGCAGGGCTGCCATATATTCGGCAGGGTAATGGACTTTGAGGTAGGCCGTCTGGTATGCGATATAAGCATAACAGGTACTGTGCGACTTGTTAAACGCATAGGAAGCAAAGTCTTCCCAGTCGGTCCATATTTTATTGAGCTTATCCTCCGGATGCCCGTTTTCGACACCACCTTTGATAAACTCGGGTTTCATTTTATCAAGTTTCTCCCTGATTTTTTTACCCATTACTTTACGCAACTCATCGGCTTTTCCTTTACTGAAACCGGCCAGTTTCTGCGACAGCAACATCACCTGTTCCTGGTAAACTGTGATACCATAGGTTTCGCGGAGAATTTCCTCCATGATGGGTAAGTCGTAAGTCACTTCCTCTTTGCCATGCTTACGTGCAATGTAATTGGGGATGTATTTGATGGGTCCCGGGCGGAAGAGCGCGTTCATGGCAATCAGATCCTCGAACTTATCGGGTTTCAGGTTACGCAGGTGCTGTTTCATTCCAATACTTTCGAACTGGAATGTACCGTCGGTATCACCACGCTGGTAGAGATCAAAAGTAGGTACGTCGTCGAGCGGAATGGTGTCGAGATCTATTTCAACCCCATGGTTTTGCTTAATCATCAGCAAGGCATCCTTCAGGATGGTAAGGTTCTTCAGCCCCAGGAAGTCCATCTTGATAACACCGGCTGATTCAATTACATTTCCTTCGAATTGTGTTAC
>CALCJE010000017.1 GCA_937965665.1 uncultured Bacteroidales bacterium | reverse complement strand
ACTCCTACACCGCCCTGGTTAGCCACAGCAGCAGCCAGCCCCGAAAGAGAGATGCCAACACCCATTCCACCCTGAAAAACCGGGGTGCTTACTCTTAATCCGCCGATATTTAATTCTTTCATCTTAATCATGCCATTTACTGTTTTAATGCTTGAACGAATTCCGGGTCAGGCTGCATGTAATCAGAAAAAGTTCTTGCACTGCCGGCTGGTTCGTTGTTGCAAAATTACAGCTCATCCTATATGCTGCCCCGGAAATGGGTTGCACTGCCGGAAAAGGGCGGAAATGTTGGCTTTAGGGATGAAATACACATTTTAATGGGACGAAATGTACGCTTTAAAGCTGAAAAATACCGTTTGTATCCCAGGAAAATGCTTGTAAATGACGAAATGGTGTAAGTTGAAAACAGGAAATAAAGCTATTTTTTCGAAAGGAGCTTGCGAAATTTTGCAACATTTTGCCTGGAAACAGGAATGCGGATTTCAAGTCCGTTAGCTTCGAGTGTGTAATTGGGCGAATTACCACTTAGCCTCGATACCTGGTCGATATTCACCAGGCAGCAGCGATGGCTTTTTTGAATGTTCTGGAATGCTGACAACAACGACTCTACTTTGCTAAGGGTTTGCCTGAGCATCTGCTTGCGGACCATTGTTCCTTCGCGGTAAAATATCTCGATATAATTGCTTGCTGATTGAATCAGAATGATATTTTTCAAATCTGTATCAAAAACTTCTTTACCGTTTTCTGATTCAATACGTATATGTTCCTGGGCCGGTGTGTGCATACTTCTGCGTTCTTCGGCCAGCCAGTGACGACCACTATCGATTACCTGTACTACTTTCGATTTCAATGAATTATTGTAATTCAACAGGTTAAAAAGAACCAGTGGCAATAAAGCAATGGCTCCCGACCTGAAAACAGTGAGCGTTTGCATACCCGATATTTTGAAAAACAAGGCGGTAAACGTAAAAGCGAAAATCAGCAGTACAAACATGCCTGCATTCCAAATCAATTCTTTTTTTACTGTCCATCGATGCGATTCGAATATCTTGGGGAATAACCCGGGAAGAATTAAGGTGTTGAAAAAGAAGTTGGCAGCGCTCAGCAATCCTATAGCTAATACAAAATAGCCATCCTTTGGCGAGGCAAGGAAATTGATGCCGAAAGGTTGAAAATAAAGCATGATCAGCATGAAACCCATGCACACAAAAGCAATGGTGCGCAGGTTATGCTTAAAGTTGTTATTAAACGGGTATGGCTGATTGAGGTTATCGAACATTACCTGGTTTTTCGCTGCAAAGGTACTATTAATATGCTTGCATTTAAGCGCCCGTCCGAAACAAGCCATGACAGCTATTGCTTGTGTGATACAAAAGCTGTTGTTGCTGCTTCCGGGCTAATAAGAGCCAGTGAGAAAGCGGGCAGGATGTTGTAATAGGGATGGAGCATGGACTTCCCCAGCCAGGAGAACCTGTATATGGGTGTTTTTCAGTGCAATTATTTTTACTTGCATCAAAAATAATGTTCGTTGTGAAGGCAGAACGGTTAATTGGAACTTCCGGTTTCCAGAATTTTATGCTTAGTATCTATAAAGATAAATATTTGAATATTTATAATAATATGAATAACAGCATTATACGGAATTATTTATATGACGTCTAAAGTTCATTTTCTTTTTCTTTTTGGTAAATTTGGTTTTAATAATAGTCTACTTTTGCAGCGTCGTAAGGGAGCCTGAACCTTCCTGAAATTCTAAAAACAGAGTTGTTATCATGGGCGATGTATTTGTAAAAACGATGATTATGTTTGTGCTGGCATTCATTATTTCGATGGTTGTCGCGCTTTTAATCTACTGGATCCGGAGGTTGCTCACCTCGGTGCGGATGAATAGTTTTTTTGATGAGAAATCGAAAATGCTGGTCAAAAGAGCCATCAGCATCCATAAAATTCACCACAGGCAACTGAGCCTTATTTCGAGTGAAATTGAGAAGCAGGAGCATCCCGAATTATTTGATTTTTATGAAGGTGTAAATGATGATTTTGAAACTTCGGAAGATTTTCATGGCTCATTAAAACTTTTGCCACGCCGCAAACGCAATACAAGAAAACATAAAAATATTCAGCTTAAGAGTAAGTAGAAATGGAAAGTCTTGATTTTTATAAACTATTCCAGGGATTTGGTACCATTGCTGCATCAAGCACTATCATCATTATTGCCAGATTTGGTTTGATGATTCTGGGTGCGCTGCTGGTATATCTTGGTAAAAGAGGAATCCTTGAGCCGCTGCTGATGATCCCTATGGGAATTGGCATGGCCGCCATTAATGCAGGTGTAATGTTTATGCCCGATGGCACTATGGGTAATTTGTTCCTCGATCCCATGGTTAGTGAACCTGACCAGTTGATGAATATTATGCAGATCGACTTTCTGCAGCCTATTTATGTCCTGATGTTCAGCAACGGGTTAATAGCCTGTTTTGTATTTATGGGCATTGGAGCCATGCTCGATGTAAGTTACCTGCTCGACCGGCCGTTTTCGAGTATGTTCCTGGCCATGTTTGGCGAATTAGGTACATTTTTAACCATACCTATCGCCATTTATTTCGGGCTCAATATCAAAGAAGCTGCTTCAATAGCTATGGTTGGCGGGGCCGACGGACCCATGGTTTTATTCACTTCGCTGAGCCTGGCCAAACACTTGTTTGTTCCTATTACCGTGGTTGCCTACCTGTATCTCGGACTAACTTACGGTGGGTATCCCTACCTGATCAGGCTTATGATACCAAAACATATCAGGGCTATTAAACCTGAACAACCCAAACGTAAGAAAAAGCCAATTAATTCGGGCATGAAGCTCACCTTTGCCGTGTTGATCTGCACCGTGCTTTCATTCCTTTTTCCGGTTGCATCTCCTTTGTTTCTTTCGCTGTTTGTCGGTGTAGCTATTAAGGAATCAGGATTAACTAACCTGCTGAACTTTATTTCCGGCCCGCTTTTATATGGATCAACTTTCCTGTTGGGATTGTTGCTGGGCGTACTTTGCGAAGCCAGCCTACTGCTCGATCCCAAAGTGCTGATATTGTTAATACTAGGAATTGCAGCGCTGCTGATTTCGGGTATTGGAGGTATCATCGGTGGATACATTCTCTATTTTGCTTCCGGCAAAAAGTACAACCCAACCATTGGTATTGCTGCGGTTAGTTGTGTTCCCACAACGGCTAAAGTAGCGCAGAAAGAAGTTTCGAAAGTAAACCCGCAGGCATTTATCCTGCCCCAGGCTATTGGAGCCAACATCAGCGGTGTAATTACAACTGCCATCATTACAGGTATTTATATCACCTTGCTGAGCTAAGTTTTAAATAGTTTTGTTGGTTGAAATGGGCAAACTCAGTTTTGCCCATTTTTTTTGTGCATAGTAGTATTTAAATGAATATTCCCTTCTTAAAGCAATTCAATTTGCAATTATGGTTGAGTATAAATGCCAATCGCACAAATTCAGGTGCCGATTGTTATTTCATTTGCTGTTCGTGCAACAAATCAGGAACCACTCTCAACTTTCAAGTAATCAGCAAATTGTTAAAACTCAGTAGCTTAATCGCAGAACAGTTTGTTAAATTGGTAGTTATCAAATTATTCATTAAAAAAATGAAGTCATGAAAATTACAGATTTTACTGAAAATGGTTTGATGCTGGGCGTCCTCAAGGACCTGAAGGAAACCATAGGGCCTGAGAAACAATTCTCCGATATTATTGATGACAAAGGGAATCAATATGTTGACCTGGTACAGGAAGGTGGTGGCGTGCTTGGTGTTGCGCTGGTAGGCTATGTGTATGTGCTCGAGCAAATGGGCATCCGCTTTCTGAGCCTTGCGGGTACTTCAGCCGGATCGATAAACACACTGCTGATGGCGGCAGCCGGCCGCGTTGATGAAGCGAAAAGTACCTGGATACTCGAATGCCTTTGCAATAAAAAATTATATGATTTTGTGGATGGCGACAAAGATGCACGGGAATTTGTGGATGCCTTGCTGAGCGATGCCAGCAATGTGAAACTGGCAATAAAGGGAGCACAGGTCATTGATAATTTCCGTGATGATTTTGGATTAAACCCCGGGAAAAATTTCCACGATTGGATGAAGAACCTGCTGAACCAGAAGAAAATAGCTTCCATGAGTGATCTGGAACAGCTTCGCAATGCCGGTCCCAGCGAAGGCAATGTGCTGCGCAACCGACTTACCAATGCCCCATACAATTCGATGGGCGATTTGTTGCAATTGGCTATCATAGCTGCCGATATTACTACGCAAAGTAAGATTGTTTTCCCCGAAATGGCGCCATTGTTCTATGCAAATCCCGAAAAGGCTAATCCTGCCGATTTTGCCAGGGCTTCCATGTCAATACCTTTCTTTTTCCAGCCTTTCAGGATCAGTAATATTCCTTCAGGACCCGACTCCTGGCAGAAATGGAATGAAAAAACCGGTTTGAATGCTTCGGTACCATCGGAAGTACTTTTTATGGATGGCGGTATTATCTCAAATTTCCCCATCGATATTTTCCATACCAACAATAAAGTACCCGACTCGCCTACTTTTGGTGTGAAAATAGGTCTTGATAAGGCAGAAATCAATCAGAACAAGAAATTTTTCAGCCTCATCGGGTCAGTCTTTAATACTGCAAGGTTTTCGTCGGATGATAATTTCCTTCGCACTAACCCCGATTTCAGGAACCTGATAGGGTACATAAATACCGGCAATCACAACTGGCTTAATTTCGGGTTAACTGATGAGGCCAAAATTGATTTGTTTATCAGGGGTGCCCAGGCAGCTTCCGAATTTTTAAAAACCTTTGAGTGGGCTAAATATAAGAATATAAGGGAATTAAAGAAAGAGCTTTATGCCTGATCTCCGACAGTTTGCGATTCAAAGTTGTTTTTAACTTTTCAGTGAAGGCTTATTGATGCTGCTGTAAGGCTATGTTTTAAAGCCGGTATTAACCATGACTTTTAGTAACTTTGCCGCCCCAAAGGGGTGCAGGGTTACTTTTTGATAAAGGGATATGTTTTTCCTTAAATAGTTTGCATGCGCTAAAGAAGCAACTGATTGATAGAACCTATGAGAAAGATTTTACTCCCGCTTTTTTTAGCAGCTGTTTCTGTTACCGGTTTATTTGCACAAAACACACTTTTCGACAATACACGGGTTTCTGCTGTTTATATTGATATTCCGGCTGATTCGCTTAATTGGATCATGGCGAATGTACTTTCGGATCATTATTGTAAAGCAACTTTTATATACGACTATGGAGTAAAGCGCGATACTCTGCGCGATGTGGGCTTCAGGTTGCGTGGCAATACATCCCGCTACTCGAAAAAGAAATCTTTCAAAATAAGTTTTAATACTTATGTATCGGGCCGGAGGTACCAGGAAGTAAAAAAAATTAACCTGAACGGGCAGCACAACGACCCGACCCTGATTCGTGAAAAGTTGTTTTACGACTGCTGGAAAAAGGCCGGATTGCCCGAACGCCGGACAAGTTTTGTACAATTATTCTTAAATAAAGAATATTACGGCCTGTATACCAACCTCGAGGAGTTTGATAAGGACTGGCTGCAGCGGGTGTATGGCGAAAATGAGGGCAACCTTTATAAATGTACTTATCCGGCCGAACTTGGGTTTCGCGGAAGCGATCAGCAGCTATACAAAGATGTGGCGAGTGGTTCATCAACCGGAGGGCGGGCCTACGACCTGCAAACCAACGAAACTGCTGATGATTACAGCGACCTGGTTGCACTTATCACAGCATTAAACCAGCCTGTTGATGCAAATTTTGCCAACCAGGTTTCGACATTGATTAATGTTGATGGATTGCTGAAAGCGTTTGCTTTGGATGTTGCAACCGGCAACTGGGACGATTATATGTACAACATGAATAACTATTTTCTGTACCATAACAGTGTTACCGGGAAATTCGAATTTTTGTCGTACGATGCCGATAATACCTTTGGTGTGGATTGGGTGAACCGTGACTGGGCTACACGCAATTGCCTCGACTGGTATTCGCACAGCGGCCCACGTCCTTTAGTTTCTAAAATACTGGCAGTGCCTGAATTTAACCGCAAATACCAGCTTTACCTCGATACTATTGTGCGTAATGTTACCAACCCTGTAACGATATTTCCACATATCGAATCGTTGAAAGCACTGATTGACGATGCTGTAGCAACCGATACCTACCGCACCCTTGATTATGGATATAGCCTGGCTGATTTCAACAATGGATTTATAAAACAGGTGGATGGACATACCCCTTATGGGATCAAACCTTTTTTAACAACCAGGTATACATCCACTTTACAGCAACTGCCATTTACCGGAATTCCGGAAACTGATGGTAAAAAAGGTTCCATCGTGCTGTATCCAAACCCGGTAACTGAAAACTTATTTCTTAAAATACCGGTTTTTTTGGAAATAGAGAAAGGACAGATTTATAACCTACATGGGAAATTGGAAAAAGAATTTGTTTTGGCGCGAAACGCGGCTGAGGCGCTGATTGATGTATCTGATCTTCATCCAGGAATGTATACTTTGCTTTTGCTAACAGGTTATAACAGGGAAATATTAAAGTTTGTAAAATATTAGGCAACTTTCTTTAAAATTCCGGGTTAGCGTCCCTGTAAAATGAAACAATCCGCGGAGACATACAGTTCCGCGGATTGTTTTTTATGTGTGTGAGGGGTTACCGGAGAAAACTCCTGATTTCGGCGTTATAATCCACAACGATAGCTTGCCATTCGTCAAGCATATGCTGCCAACTGTCAGTACCATAAAGTTTTTCGTACGATGCTTTCGCCCCGGGATCTTTCGACCATTCATCAAACGAATTGAAACTCCATATAATTGAAACATCGGGCCCGTTGGCAGTATGTATCACGTTGTTATAAATGATAAATGAGCATGTACCCAAAGATTCGTAAGCTTTTTTCAATTTTTCGGCTAACGCTTTAAAACGGTAATATTCTCCACGTTTCAGGTCGATACTCCACGCTTCATAATACTTTGCTGTTTTCAGAAAGTCTTTTCCATACGAAAGGTTATCATCATACTCCCACAGGCGGGTTTCTCCGTAAGTTTCAACCAGAGGGTCTATGGTGGTCGCCCAGTCAGCAGCGTGTCCGCCTTCTTTAGTAGGGCGGGAGTCAATTGAGGCATAAGTGGTTGGTCCGAATACCCAAACATACCAACCTGCTTTTTCTCCATACTCAACTTTCCGGAGGCCTGCCTTGTAGGGTCCTTCGGGATGAAATTTTGTGTCGTGTGCTTTAACGGCAGCTTCAAATTTGTCTTCCATACCCCGTTTCGGCATAATATACATGGTTTCAGTTACCATGGTTGGCTTATCAGAGCTGCTCTGCGCAAATAAATTGCAAACAGCAAAAAATACAATGCTTGTAAGCGTAAGACTTTTCTTCATAAAACTGATTTTTAGAGGTTAATATTATAGTAAAGATAATATATAAATTACGTTAAATTAGACTAAATAAAAATAAAAATTCAATTTGTAAATATTATAATTGATTAAAAACCAATGCTATTATGGCATACAGCAATGATGTGCTTTTTCTTTTGCTGTCACAATATTTGTTAAAAGCAAACAATATAGCCTCAAGGGAGCAGTTTTCGACTGATCCCGCGAATGCAAAATGAAATTTTTATAAGAATTCAGATACGTGAAGAATGCATAGGTGTGCAAAACAGCTTTTATATTTTCCGGTATACCTGCCGAAGTGATTTGGTAACCTCGCAGGCAAAATCTTCGAGGGCCTGGTTGTTAAGTCCCTGAACGGCAGCATCGGGATTTATAATTGTAATTTCGACTTTACCATCATCGTGTTGCTGGACAATTACGTTACAAGGCATCATAACACCCGCTTTGTTATCGGTAAGCAGCGCCTTATGTGCAAACGAAGGGTTGCAGGCCCCCAAAATGCGGTATGGCCTGAAATCGGCATCTAACTTTTTTTTCAGGGTTTCTTTAACATCTATTTCGGTAATGATACCGAAACCATGGTCTTTCAGTATGGCTGTAACATGATCAATGGCATCGGCGAAAGCCATATCAACAAACTTTGAAAAATAAGGGTTCATGACTTAATTATTAAGGTGGTTTAACCAAATTTATATGTTCCTGGTTGCAAAAAAAAATAATATGAATACTTATTTCCGGTTGATTATGATGCGACACAATTAAGCATCTTCAGTTATTTCTGATGGTTCAAATTAAAATCGAAGTTGTTTTTCTCCAAGAATAACAATTCAAAGTACATTGTTGTTTTTTGCTAATCTTGCGAAAGATTGATCTTATTCATACCCATTTTCGATTTGCACACTACCGCCTTTTTCGAACTGCAAAAGGATTTCTGACTGGTTGGCAGTGTTAAGTTGTTTCATGCCGGCCGAATTGCGGATTACATAGGTAGGAAAAGGCAGCCTGATACTTGCTTTACCTCCCTCGGGCGCAATAATGCTAAAAGATTGAATGTTACCTTCTTTTTTTGAAGCAGATACCAGGAACGCCCCTTCAGTGCGGAGGTTTGTAAATGAAATTTCCTTCCATGCATTGGGCACAGCAGGGAAAATCCTGATAAGGCCGTTATGGCTTTGCAACAGCATTTCCTGGATGGCTGCGGCAAATGCAAAATTGCCTTCGAGGGTAAACGGATCGTATGTAAAATTGCTGTACCCGGCCTTGCAATGGTCGCCATTGAGGTGAAAACTGTTTGGTGAGCAGAAACAGGAAGCAAAAATGTTGAGTGTCCTGGCAGCATCATCGCCATGATACATTCGTGCATACATATTAGCCAGCCAGCTGAAAGAGTAACCACACCATTGCGAGGTGCCGTTTTTTTCGAGCCTTTTGATGCTGTTTTCAATCATTGTTTTATCGGTGTCGACATCGTAATTAAGCATTCCCAGCGGGTGGAAGGCCATGAGGTGTGAAAAATGCCTGTGCGATTCGTTGAGCGGAAATCCTTTTGCTATGGTGAGTCCACCGGTTTCATCCAGGGAGTAGTTGCCGAATTGAGCCAGGATGGTTTGCCAATGTGCTGCTTCTTCGGGCAGGTTCATTTCGAGGGCAAGCTCAGCCGCTTTTACGAAGGCAAATCGGCAAAGGGCGAGATCGTAATTGGTCATATCCAGGAACCAGGCTTCAATATTATTATCTCTGAATTCAGGGCTCGAACTCATGGGCAGCACCCGCACCCCATCTTTTAAAATGGTTACCTGCTCCAGGAAAGTTGCCGTTTCTTTAAACCAGGGATATGCCTTGTTTTTCAGAAATTCCCGATCCATGGTATACCGCCATTGTAAATAGAAATGTTGCGAAAGCCAGGCGCCAACAGTAGGAGAGAGGGAATACA
Organism: uncultured Bacteroidales bacterium; assembly: GCA_937965665.1. Classification (GTDB taxonomy): domain Bacteria; phylum Bacteroidota; class Bacteroidia; order Bacteroidales; family UBA4417; genus UBA4417. Next base: position 310 of record CALCJE010000017.1, on the reverse strand, counting down.
TATGCCAGCCTCCCATGGCGGAACCGGCTAATGTTGCTACACCCGGCACATTTAATCCACCAGCACCAAAAACTTTGGCAGCATATTGTTCAAAATCGGGTTTATGTTGCCAGAGCCAGTCGGTGAAAACAGCACCTTCCTCCGGGTGATTGCCTGCATACGAAGGCCAATAGCTTAACTGCGTGTTCAGGTCGTTGTGCAGGTCACCTTTCCAGGGCGGGAGCTTCCCGTTATCGGCAGTCCACACGGCCTGGAGTGTAATGGGAGGTGCACCTTTGCGGGATGCTGCCCCGAACTTATACATTTCGAG
>CALCJE010000016.1 GCA_937965665.1 uncultured Bacteroidales bacterium | reverse complement strand
TTCCCTACACGACGCTCTTCCGATCTGACCCTACCAGGCTGCTGCCCAGCGAGGTAGCCAGGTTTATGCGCTGCGATTCGCCGCCCGACAGGGAATTGGAGAGCCTGTTGAGGGTAAGGTATGGTAACCCAACATTACACAGGAATCCAAGCCGGTTTTTAATTTCAACCAGCAGCCGGTCGGCAACGTTGTGCTCATATTCTGAAAGCTGAAGGGTCGAGAAAAACCTGTACGCATCTTCTACAGGCATTAAAACCAGGTCGGTAATTGATTTGTCGTTTATTTTCACATAGTTGGCGTCTTTCCTGAGCCTGGTTCCGAGGCAGTCGGGGCATACGGTTTTTCCCCGGTACCGAGAAAGCATAACCCTGTACTGGATTTTATAGGTCTGACTTTCAACCATTTCGAAAAACGAATTGATGCCTTCGAAATAAGTGTTACCTGTCCACAGTAATTTCTTTTGAGCCGGTGTTAGTTCATAATACGGGCTGTGAACGGGGAAACCGAACTTATGGGCTTGTTTGATGAGCGCATGTTTGTATTCGCTCATTTTTTCGCCTTTCCAGCACGCCACGGCATCATTGTATATCGAGAGACTTTTGTCAGGGATCACCAGGTCTTCGTCAATGCCTATCACGCTGCCAAAACCTTCGCAGGTTTTACAGGCGCCAAAAGGATTATTAAAACTGAAAAGATGAACGGATGGTTCTTCGAAAGTAATACCATCGAGCTCGAACCGGTTCGAAAATTCGATATGCCGGTTAGCTCCATTACTGACAACACTTAGCAGGCATGTGCCATTCCCCTCGAAAAATGCAGTCTGTGCCGAATCGGCAGCCCGCGAGGAAATATCCTCATCTTCCGGGTCCACGGTAAATCGGTCGACAAGCACAAACATATCCTCATACCCGTATTGTTGAGGGTGCGCAAGAATTTCTTCAATTTTAAGTATATCTTGTTTATAAAGCACCCGGCTGAAGCCTTGCTGGAGTATCACTGTAAGATCTTCCTTCAGCGTACGGTCAGGTTTTGGCAATATGGGGCTGTAGAGCATCACCGCTGTTCCGGCTGTTTGCTCCAGGATTGTGTTTACAACATCAGTAACTGTGTGCCTCGTGACCTGCTGGCCCGAAACCGGCGAATATGTCTTTCCGATCCGGGCAAAAAGCAGTTTGATGTATTCATATATTTCGGTGGAAGTACCTACTGTTGAGCGGGGATTGCGGGTATTAACTTTTTGTTCAATGGCTATGGCCGGCGCAATTCCTTTGATGTAATCGACTTCAGGTTTGCTCATGCGCCCCAGGAACTGGCGTGCATACGAACTCAGGCTCTCAACGTAGCGTCGCTGTCCATCGGCATACAAGGTATCAAATGCAAGCGAGGATTTCCCTGAACCTGATAACCCGGTGATCACAACCAGCTTATTTCGCGAAATGGCAACAGAGATATTTTTAAGATTATTAACACGGGCACCCTTAACGAGGATGTATTTTTTAGGATCTAAAGTATCAATGTCGTACTGAGTCATAATTTTAAGGAATTAAAAGCGCGGGCTTCAAAGTAAAAATCATTGGACGGCTTCTAACCGGCTGCAAAGCTACTTACATTTCAAACAATTAACACCGGTTATCATCATCGAAATGTAAAAATCGTTTACTTCAAAAATTATTATGAATATTAGCGTGTATAATTTATATGCCTGATAAATAGATGTTTAACAAAATATTTTAAAGGCTGGCACGATGATTGCTTGGATATTTTTAACAAAAAATCACATTCGGATGAACATAAATTGTATATTTGCCCTGCACAAGGTAAATTTGTTCATTCAGAACGTATTACTTTTCAACGCCTGATACATTAATTGTTAACCAAAACTATCATTATCGAGAGATCTCTACGCTATTAAACTCAAATTATTACTAACCAACACGGAGGAATAATGTCAACCCCCATTGTTAGCGATCAGGAGCTTATAAGCAACTATCTCGCCGGTAATGAATACAGTCTTGAGGTTCTTATCAACAGGCACAAGCAGAAAGTTTATTCGTACATCCTTCTGGTTGTCAGGGATAAATCCCTGGCCGATGATATCTTTCAGGATGCTTTCATTAAAGTGATAAACACGCTGCGTTCCGGTATTTATAAGGAAGAAGGTAAGTTTATACAGTGGGTAATGCGGATTTCGCATAACCTCATCATTGATCATTACCGCAAAGCCAAGCGATTACCACTGGTTGAAAATGCCACCGAAGATGGTGATATTTTCGATAACCTGCGTATTGCCGACGATTCAATCGAAGACAAAATGATTGTTGAGCAGATTTATGAGGATGTACGTAAACTCATCGACTACCTGCCCGAAGAACAGCGCGAAGTATTGCTACTGCGTCACTACAGCGATATGAGCTTTAAGGATATAGCCGAGCAAACCGAAGTAAGCATTAATACAGCCCTGGGTCGTATGCGCTATGCTTTGATCAACCTGCGTAAGCTGATCGATAGTAAAGAAATAATCCTCAGCGTTTAACAAAATATTTTTCCGGGCGTACAATAAGAGATTCTTTTCAACGTTTTTTGGGTATAAAGTTTAACAAAACCCAATAAATGATAAAAATCTCTACACTCCTGAATGTTCCTTCACAAATTGCCGATACAAAGAAAATTGGCGTTGCGGCACCCGGTGCCCAGGCTGTGAAGATGCTGATCAGTTATTCAAAAGCCCTGCAGGTAATACATTGTAGCGATTTCAAGACCTGTTACATTGTTCTTAACTAATTAGCCGAAAGTTTAAATCATAATCCTGCTTCGCGGCAGGATTTTTTTTTGCCGCGAATACCGGTTTTGTATATTTGGCTAATCATAATTCGGGTTACCTTGCCTTTACAAGCTTTAAATTGAAAAAGTGCAATGTTCCGGCAGTTGGTTGCAATTATCCAATGAAAATTAATTGATTATTAAGAAAATATGCAAAAATCAATATCCCGCAAGGAGCGGTTTAAGGCCGTAATTTCTTACTTCGAAACGGCGATGCCGGTTGCCGAAACCGAACTGGTTTTCAAAACACCCTACCAGCTTCTTGTTGCTGTTATACTCTCTGCCCAATGTACCGATAAACGGGTGAATATTATTACTCCGCCTTTCTTCGAGGTCTTCCCTGATGCCCAGGCCCTTGCCCAGGCAACAGTGGAGCAGGTTTATGAGTTGATAAAAAGTTGTTCGTATCCAAACAACAAGGCAAAGAACCTGGTAGGTATGGCACGTACCCTGGTAAATGATTTTAAAGGAGTGGTACCCTCAGGAATCGACGAATTGCAGAAAATGCCGGGTGTAGGCCGAAAAACTGCCAATGTGATTGCATCAGTTGTATTTAATCTTCCGGCCATGGCAGTCGATACCCATGTATTCAGGGTTTCGAACCGTATTGGACTTACAACCCGGTCGCGGACACCTCTCGAAACGGAGAAACAATTGGTAAAATATATACCGGAGGATAAAATTGCTACAGCCCATCACTGGCTTATTTTGCATGGCCGGTATGTGTGTGTGGCGCGCAAGCCCAGGTGCGGCGAATGCGGTTTGAAGGAATGGTGCAAATACTATTCGGAATTGACAGTGAAGGAATAACAAAATGTGTATTTCTTAACAAAAGCCTATGAACCAAGAAGGGTTATATCTGTTTAAATATTGCAAAATATAGTTAAACAACTTTTATGATAATATTATGATGACAACATTAAAACCCGGCGATGCAGCACCTGATTTTGCTGCAACCGATCAACATGGCAACGAAATTGCACTCCGTTCGCTCAAAGGCAAAAAAGTAGTGCTTTATTTTTATCCGAAAGACGACACACCGGGTTGCACCGCAGAAGCCTGTAACCTGCGCGACAACCATTCCGACCTGATAAACAAAGGTTACGTGGTTATTGGTGTTAGCCCTGACGCATTGAAGGCGCATACCAAATTCACAGAAAAATACGAACTTCCGTTTTCATTACTGCCCGATACGGATAAGAAAATCATCCAGGCATATGGCGTTTGGGGACCGAAAAAATTTATGGGTAAGAGCTACGATGGAGTTTACCGCACCACGTTTTTAATTGACGAAAACGGGAAAATAGAAAAGATTTTTGACCAGGTTGATACCAAGAACCATAGCTTCCAGATATTGAATTCCTGATAGTTACTTTGAGATTATTGGTATTAAATAACTAAATGTCAGGTAAATGTGAAAATTTTTACCTGGCATTTTATATTGTTAATAAAAACAGCTGATAAACAGAAACTAATTTTTTTAATCCTGTGTAAACTGATTAAATTTGCTTTTTTAATGATTAACAGTTAACCAAAATGGCAAAAGAAGATAGCAACCTGGAAAAACTGAATGTTTTAAAGCTTACCATGGATAAGCTGGAAAAAACGTACGGTAAAGGTACAATTATGAAACTGGGCGACCAGGCAGTTGAAGAAACACCTGCCATTTCTACCGGCTCCTTAGGACTCGACGTGGCCCTGGGTGTAGGAGGAATGCCTAAAGGAAGGGTGATTGAAATTTATGGACCTGAATCCTCCGGAAAAACGACACTTGCTTTGCATGTTATAGCTCAATCGCAAAAAAAAGGAGGCATTGCTGCATTTATTGATGCCGAGCATGCTTTCGATCGCTATTATGCACAAAAGCTGGGCGTTGATATTGAAAACCTGCTTATTTCACAGCCCGACAACGGCGAGCAGGCCCTCGAAATTACTGAAAACCTGATCCGCTCAGGGGCTATTGATGTAATCGTAATCGACTCCGTTGCAGCGCTTACCCCACGCAGCGAAATTGAAGGCGAAATGGGCGATTCAAAAATGGGATTACAGGCCAGGCTCATGTCGCAGGCGCTTCGTAAACTCACATCTACTATCAGCAAAACAGGCTGCTGCTGTATTTTTATAAACCAGTTGCGTGAAAAAATCGGTGTGATGTTTGGAAACCCCGAAACAACCACTGGTGGAAATGCTCTGAAATTTTATGCTTCTGTTCGTCTCGATATTCGTCGTCAGACCCAGATTAAAGAGGGTGATATGGCCATTGGTAACCGTGTGAAAGTGAAAGTTGTTAAAAATAAAGTAGCTCCTCCTTTCCGCACTGCAGAGTTCGATATTATTTACGGCGAAGGTATCTCGAAGTATGGCGAAATCATCGACCTGGGTGTTGAAAAAAACATTATTAAAAAGAGCGGTTCATGGTTCAGCTATGGCGAAACCAAATTAGGACAAGGCCGCGATGCACTCAAAAAATTGCTGATGGATAATCCGGAATTATGCGAGGAAATTGAAACCCAATTGGTAGAAGCTCTCAAACAATAATAGTTAATTCTGCCCTCGCGGGTTGCATGTTGCTCAAAAAAAAACTCCGGTCTTAATTGAACCGGAGTTTTTTTTTGAGGTAAGCCTTAATTAATTTTCATGCAGCACTTTTCGGGTATCCATCTTTTTACTCAGTAATTCCTTTCTCATCACTTTTGCATCACAATTACAGCCCGACGAGCAACCGCCCTGGCTGGCTTTATCTTTCGAAGGGAAAATGGTTCTGAAAAAACTTACCAGCACAAAACCGCTGGCAACAGCTACAACCAGGTAGGTTAAAATTTCCTGTATCTGCATATTGTTCATTATATCAGGTTTTTAATGGATGGAAAGTAATGTGTAACCGAGAGCCACGAGATAAACAAAGTGAATGCCAGTATTAGTATCGACCAGGCAACAGCCGGAATTTTCGTGATTTTCTGAAGGTTACTGGCATCGCCGGCTTTTTTGGGCTGCCTGATGGAAAGAACAAACAAAACCACCGACGAAATTATAGCATCTGTAAATATGATCACGGCATAAAACGTACTGAAACCTTGAATTAAACTCCGGTTATTGTAATATATTAGTAACAAATTGAGTACTATAAATGTTCCGGCCCAAAAGAGTCCGTAGGCGTTACGCAATGATAAAATGGTGATAATCAAAGCTATGCTGGTGAGGATGAAAAGTATGTAAAGGGTTAATCCCTTGTACACCAAAAACATTAGCAGCCAGCCGGTTAGGGCCGAAACCGGGTAACCTGCCAATGCAATAATTGCTTGTGATAACTTTCCTTTGGCCTTGGTAACGGTGGTCCCCGAGGTATCGGCAAACAAGTTAACTGCTATTACCTCGCCGGAAAGCAGTAAAGTGGTAAAAGCATGCCCGGCTTCATGAACCAGGGTGTTCACACTTCTGAAATATTTACCGAGTACGGGAATATGTGTCAGAAGCAGCGCTGTTATCAGCAAGAGGTAGAAAACCAAGGATTGATGTGAATTTATCCAGTTCATTACAAATCAATTAGAAAAATAACGACCCTACCTGGAATAAGGTAAGGGAGCCAAGATACGCCAAAACAGTGGTATATACAACAACAAACAGCGCCCATTTCCAGTGGCCCGATTCGCGGCTAATGGCCGAAACAACACCAATACACGGGAAATAGATCAGTATGAATAACATAAAGCTCAATGCCACCAGCGGTGTGAAAACGGGTTTCCCTTGTTTGGGCCCCGAAGAGTAGTATTGGTTCTGAAGTTTTTCAACCAGCGGTTTGGATACGTTGCCTTGGTTGTCCATTTGATATAAAACACCCAAAGTCCCAACAACCACTTCTTTGGCCGAAACCCCGGTGAGCAGGGCAACGCTCATCTTCCAGTCGAAACCAAGCGGGCGCAGGGCTGGTTCAATAAAATGGCCAATTCGCCCGATGAAAGAGTTTTTTTGCTGGGCTACACTGATGGCAAATTCAAGTTCGCTGGTTTTGGCTGCAAAAACAGCATTTAATGAATCCCTGGTCTGTTGCGGGTATAATGATGATTCATTGATTTCAACATTTTCCCTTTTTAGCGCTGATAACTGGTTTTCAATGTGTTGTTTTTCCTCAAAATGTACCGGGAAATACCCCAATGCCCAGATTACAATTGAAGAAATAAGAATGATTCCGCCTATTTTTTGAAGGTACTGCCCGGTGCGATGCCACATATGCCTCACAATGCTTCGCATGGTCGGAACGCGATAGGGTGGGAGTTCCATCACAAAAGGTACATCTTTCTTCCTAAAAATGGTTTTGCGGAATATCAGTGCCGATCCTATAGCCAGAAGCACCCCGGTGAAGTAAATTCCAAATAGAATTGTACCCTGGTAAGAACGAAAGAATGCCGTTATAAAAAGAATGTATACCGGCAATCGGGCACTGCACGACATAAACGGGTTGATAAGCATGGTGATCAGCCGGTCGCGGCGACTTTCAATGATACGGGTCGAAAGGATAGCAGGTACATTGCATCCAAAGCCCATCAGTAAAGGAATAAACGATTTGCCGTGAAGCCCTATTTTGTGCATGGCTTTATCCATGATAAATACAGCCCTTGCCATATAACCGGTATCTTCCATTAATGAAATAAAAAGATACAGTAATAAAATATTCGGAAGGAATATAATTACTCCGCCCACTCCACCAATTATACCCTGGATGAGCAGGTCTTTGAACATACCTTCAGCCATATTTGCCTGGAGTAACGCCGAAACTTCCTGTACGAGCCATTCTATACCCTGCATCGGATAATCCCCGATTTTAAAAGTTCCATAAAAGGTGGCCCACATCAGAAAGATAAAAATGGGTATGCCCCATATTTTATGGGTGATAAAGGTATCAATGATTTCGCTGTTTCGCCGGCGGGTATGGGTATTGGGTTTAAGCGTTTCGGCCAGGGCGCCGGCTATAAAACCGTACTTTGCATCTGTAATCAATGTTTCCGAATCTTCACGCTGGTCGAGTTCAACCCGGGCTTGTTCGCGCTGAACCGTTTCCATGATTTCAGCGGTATTTTTTAATTTTCCTGTCTTTTCGAAAGCATCAGGATCCTTTTCAAGCAGTTTGATGGCAAGGAAACGGGATGATATTTTGTTCAGAAAGTCCTCATTTTCAGGAATCCTGATTTTTTGTTGGATGGATTTTATTGCCGCTTCAAGCGATCGCCCGTAATTGATATGAATGTGCCTGTACACCCGGTCGCTGCCTTCGCATACTTCGATGATTTTTGAAAATAAATCGTGAATTCCGCGTCCGCGCGATGCAACGGTAGGTACAAAAGGAACTCCCAGCATGCTGCCCAGGTGTTCGTAGTTCAGCACATCGCCTTTGCGCTCCAGTTCATCGAACATGTTCAGGGCTACTATTACCCTGATATCCATATCAATAAGTTGTGTAGTAAGATATAAGTTCCGCTCCAGGTTAGAGGCATCAACAACGTTAACTACCACATCAGGCATTTTCTCATTAATGAAATCGCGTACAAAGAGTTCTTCGGGCGAATAGGCCGTTATTGAGTATGTGCCTGGCAGATCGGTGATTATAAACTCATAACCGCCTTGCTCGAAACGAGCTTCCTTGGCATCAACGGTTACTCCGCTGTAATTACCAACTCGTTCGCGCGAATTGGAGGCATAGTTAAAAAGTGTGGTCTTACCTGAATTCGGATTGCCAACAAAAGCAACATGTATTGATTTTCCTTTTCCTGAATATTTTGCGTTTTCCGAAACTTCATCGAGTGTGCCCAGGAAACTGGCTTCCGGCTCTGTGTGGTTAAGCTGATCAACGTCAATAAGTTGAGCTTCACTTAGGCGTAGGGTTACATTATAACCAAGGATGTTATATTCAACGGGATCCTGTAAAGGTGCTTTCTTAACAACTATTACTTCTTTCCCGACAACAAAACCCATTTCGGTAATCCTTTTGCGAAATGCACCACGTCCTTTCACTCGCAGGATGGTGGCTTTACTGCCTGGTTCAAGTTCACTCAGGTTCACTTGTAATTGTTATTAAGATTAAATAAATACAGCGCAAAGATACTAGCTTTATTTGATACTGACATTGATTTCAGTAATTATTATCTTAAATAATCAGAAGTTTATAATAGCTATTTATTTATATCAGGTCATCGTCAAAATCTGCCGGGAAAGCAAGGGCGTGTAATGCCGGAAGCACAGAAGCTATACGGCTTCCCCAGTGTGATTTAAACAGCGTTTTTAACTCGAAAACAGCGTTTTGTTTGGCATAATTATGATTTTTCTGGTACAACAGCACAAAGTCTTTCAGGTCCTGGTAAATATCAGCAAGGTGTTCGGCAATACTGGCTTTGAGCGGAACATTATCAGCATTTTCGTACGACAGTGTAAAAAAATCATCCTTACCCGGAAACAAGGTCAACAGCGAATTATAAATATTTTCCCATTGGTCTTCGTTCACAAACCTTTCGCCGAAATAATCTTCATCCGGTTCAACCATGGGGAGAATGGCTCCTTTCAGATACAACAGTGGGCAGATTTTGGCATAATACAGGATCACTTCTTCGGGATTGTATTTTTCGGCGTTCTCGGTAAAAATGCAGAACTCGTTGGCAACAGTAAACATTTCGAGCACATTGGCTGAAGTTGAAGGATCAGGACTTTCAGTTTTAGTCATAATTGATCTGAATATAATATTATTTATAGGCAAAGGTACAGAATTGCCGGGTGTCAGCTTTTGTAGCGCATAAAAAAAGTGCCCCAGGGGGCACCGTATTATACTTTGTAAAATACCATCGGACTACAACTTCTTGATGATGATCAGCCTTGCTTCAGAAGGACCGGTATTGGTAAATCCTCTTTCTGCATGGGCTTCTACCTCGGCTACATCGTACATAGCCATCGCAATTTGGCTTTGTCCCACCATTAGAATCACCTCACCTTGAACCAGGCATACAACAACATCGAAAGGATTCGAATGATTGGCTACAACCTGCCCCGGCTGCAGGCAAAGATGTATTACCTCAACCTTTGCCGATGAATGCATAATATATCCTTCAAGGTCGAAGGGCACCCGGGCTGCATCTGACAATGTTATTTTTTTCACTTTTTTGAGATTTTAACTTGATTTTTTACATTTGGCTTTGGAGCCGTCAGGTTATCAATAATATGCGTGATCGCAAAAATAGGTTTCCTGAAGATCATCCTGGGGCCGGCCCATTGCATTACCAGTTTCATCTGAGCACGCATTTTAGGTGAATAACAATGAACTGGGCATTCCTTACAAACCGGCTTAACTTCGCCAAACATACACGATAGCAGTCGTTTTTCGGCATATGCCGAAAGTTCCGAGCACTCGTCGCATAACGTGTTCTGTGTATGGTGATGCGCTTTACAGTACATGATAATCATGCTCTGTACAATTGCAGATTCTCTTTTTCGGCGGGTTTTCAGGAAGAACATGGCGTATTTTTTATTCCCTGATCATGGTTAAAAGCATGATAAACTTTTCGTTGGCATTTACAGCATGTGGCACATTAGCCGGCATTATGATACTTTGCCCTGCTGCAAGTTGGTTAGGTTTACCACCTATTACTATCTCGGCACTTCCCTGCATAACCTGCACCAGCGCATCGAAAGGCGCAGTATGTTCACTTAATTTCTGGCCGGCATCGAAAGCAAAAAGTGTAATGTTTCCCTTTTCCTTCTGGATGATCCGTTTGCTCACAATTCCATCCGTTTGGTAACTGATTGAATCGGCAAATGAAAAGGGCTGTCCGTGTTCAGTATTATTGTTATCCATTGTTGTGTTTATTTTTATCGTATTCTAATTTTTATTTGATTCAGTATCGTGCTGGTTTTTAAATCTTTAAATCATTTTTAATTGCAATGGGAAATTCTTTTTATCCTATTGCACTTACACCCATTCTTCCTGAAGAATATCACCCTTAATGCCAACAACAATTTTCTTGATGGGAATATTACGTCCTGACTGTTGTACGGCTATTTTCGCCATCTGCATGAGGCCGCCGCAGCAGGGAACTTCCATAATTGGAACTGTAAGCGTATTGATTTTTGCATCCGAAATCATGGTCGAAAGCTTTTCAACATAAACATCTTTATTTGTATCGAGTTTCGGGCAAGCGATAGCCAGTGATTTATTTTTAAGAAGTCGTTCGTGAAAATCGCCCATGGCAAAGGCAACACAATCAGCAGCTAATACCACATCTGCTCCCTGGAAATAGCTGGCCATCGGGTTTACAAGGTGAAGCTGTACCGGCCACTGGCGCAGTTCCGACGGGGCAGGGGTTGCAGCGGCAGTTGCAGATACTGTAGCTGCTGCAGCTGAGTTAACTTTTTCCATATCGATGCGGAAATCAATTGTTTTGGAACTGCCGCAACCACAGGCACTTTCCTGTTGCGGTTTAACATGGTTCAGGGCTTCTTTCATATTTTCGAATATAACGGTTGACGCAATGGATGGTTTTATCTCAGCCCCGGGGCTAAGGTCAATCTGGTGTTTTTTAATATAGGCTACAGCTTCTTTCAGGAATTCATGCTCATTGTGGTCGCGCAGGTGCTCGAGGTGGGCAAGTATGGTGTTGCGGCCTTGTTTTACAATGGTTTCCATTACTACAGTTTCGTTGTAGGGTTGGGCCTCGCGTTCAATTATTTCGATGGCACCTTCGGGGCAGTGTCCTAAGCAAGCTCCGAGTCCATCACAAAATAAATCGCTGATAAGCCGGGCCTTACCGTCAATAATCTGAAGTGCACCTTCATGGCAGTTTGGTATGCAAAGGCCGCAACCATTACATTTTTCTTCATCAATCTGGATGATTTTTCTAAGCATAATGAATGTCTTTTGTTTTCAGGTCTGATATTTTAGTGTTGTTTAAGTAGTCAACAAATTCGTTTGTAAGTTTATCTGGTTTGCCCCCGAAAATGCAGGTGATAAAAGGACAGGTGTTTTCGGTGATACCGCAAAACTGACAATCAACATTTCCTTCAATCAGTTGGTATACTTCCAACATGCTGACTTCTGAAGCGTTTTTTTTCAAAATAAAGCCTCCGCCAGGTCCGCGGTTCGAAGCAAGGTATTCGTTTTTAGCAAGTACCTGCAATATTTTTGCAAGATGGTTTTGCGAAACATGAAGTATTTCTGCGATCTGGCGGGCATTAAGCCTTGATTTTGAGGATGCTATTAAAGCCAGACTATGTATTGCCAGCGAGGCAGCTTCAGAAATGTGTATGAGTCGGCTCATTTTAATAAAGTAATTAGGTATTTGAATGCGCAAATATACAAAACTATTTTGGAATTCAATTAAAAATACAAAAATGAAAAAAGATTTTTTTACACCAGCAGGGAAGGAGGTTTAATCCATCAGGTCGGCAAGGGAGTTGGCAGAGAGATGGTTACGGAATGTCTGGGTCATTTCGGAAACCACGTTGCCGAGTATACATTTGCCAAAAGCGCATACCGGCTTTTCGTGCGGACAGTCCAAAACTTTTACTTCCCCTTCAATTGCTTCGTAAATCTGTAGCAACGTAATATTTGCCGGTTCTACGTTTAGTTTGAACCCTCCCGAAGGACCACGGTTCGATAAAAGGAATCCCTCTTTTACCAATCGTTGCATTACTTTTGCCACATGATGCCTTGAAGAACCGGTGACATCTGCAATTTTTTGTACATTTATGGTCTCTCCGGCGCGTGCAACCAGCACCATACCATGCATGCCAATGGATGCAGCCTCGGAGTATGAAACAATTTTTGCCATTATGCTATTAACGTATTTAATTGCTCAAATGTCGGAATTATTGTTTAACCGGTCACAATTCAGGCTCAATTTTAAGTAAATCTAAATAAGCGGAGTGGAATGGTTTTTGATCCCGAAACGCTAAAACTAATAAAAATACAAATGATCAAGTTCTCTTGTTTTCCGAAAACAGTGCTTTTAACAGTGCTTGTAACTTTCACTATTTTAACATCCTGCGATGTAGTTAAACAGGTGTCGCAGGCAACCAACTTATCGAAATGCGATTTCAGGCTGCAGTCGGTTCAGCGGCTTACGCTGGCCGGAGTTAATATTCAAAATGTTAAATCGATATCGGATGTAAATATGTTTGAAGCTGCAAAACTGGCATCGGCTGTAGCATCGGAACAGCTGCCGCTAAACTGCACTTTGAATATTGAAGCCAAAAATCCCAATACGGCTGATGCCGGTATTACAAAAATGGATTGGGTTTTGCTGATTGATGACATTGAAATGACCAGGGGAATACTTGACCAGCCGGTTACAATTCCAGCAAACAATGGTACCGCAATTATTCCGGTACAGGTTAATGTTGATCTGCAGAAGGCTTTATCGGGCAAAAGCGCAGATGCAATTATCAATTTCGGGATGAACCTGGCAGGTGCCGGCGACAAGCCCACCCGCTTTACGATGAAATTGAAACCGACCATTTCAGTCAGTGGGCTTCCGATTTCGTACCCGGGCTATCTTACCATAAAAACTGAGTACAGTGGACTTTAAGATTGTTAAGTGAAGCAAATACAATGAAAACAGTTAAAGTTTTACATTATTTAGCATTATTGCTTGGATTCCAGGCATCCGTATTTTTTACGTTTTTCCTCCTGGCAGAGGGCACTGCCGACCTGGTTGAAGGTAAAGTCGCAGTAATCCCGATTATGATTATAATGATGTTTGCTGTGGCAGGGTTTATTTGGGCAGTGGCATCGCCACGCAAGGGCAGTTTACTGATGATGGTATCCGGAATTGTACTCACCCTTTACCTGCTGATGGTGGCAGGTATCAGCGAAATTGGGATGGGCCTGATTTTTGGGCTGCCATTTGTGGTACCAGGAATCCTGTTTTATATGTCAGGAAAAAGTTAAAGCTACTCCTGTTTTTACCAATAATCGAAATTCGCGCAAACGACTTCGTGTATCGTAACACTTTTTCCAGGTTTTTTATTTCTTGTCAACTCCCGCTTTTAAAAGCAGGTGAGCATGTAGAAACATGTTTTTACTTTGCCGTTTATTACCACGGATTCGAAGCAGTGACTTGTGATCATTCTCATTTCAATCTAAAAACTGTAAAACCAAAAATGAAATATTGAAGGTAAAAAAAATATGAGGTTTTGCGAACATATTTCCTGCTATATGATTACTTTCACACTCCAAAGCAACCGAAATGTATTTGTGTTGAAATGTTCTTCATCTAAATGAAGTTTTCATTTCAAGATATTGATTAGCAGTCTTTTTTGTAACTTTGTTTTAGCTTAAAGTACAAAGGTGTCATTCCTTGTTCATGCACGCTTTTAAAACTGATTATATTTCTAATACCAAAAAGAATTAAAAATGAGCAACCATAAAACAATGCCATTGGTCAGTGAAATTACCTTCGGACCAGCATATATCGAAGAACTCATGCAAAGGTTTCATTATTCCAACGAAACCAAAGCTATTATCAGGAACGAAAACCTGCTTCCGGCAGGCGTTCTAAAGAGACTTCATTCTGCTTTTCCGCAGCATTCGGGATTCAGTGAAAATGAGGAATTTCATTTCGATGATAAAAAGCAATATGTTGGCATTGAGGGCTTTCGCGAAATAAATGCTATCCTCGAATCGAACGGGATCCATATCGGCCACCTGGAAGAGCGGGAACTGTTTATTCATATTTACAGGTTCATGGCTACAAAACATGTGCTCAATACCATAAAGTGGAGCGATTTTAAGCATGACTCTGTTTTCCAGCTGGTGTTTCCCCAGCCGGGCATGATCAGGCCTGATGTAGCCAAAGCATATCTCTCCACCCAGGATGAGGAAGTCCGGCAGAAAATTGTAAGCGATTACATGAAAGAAACCAAACCACACGATGGTAACCAGAAATTGAATAAGCCCACTTTTATAAATTCTGAAAGCAAATCCGAAGTTTTGGAAGGAACCGAATGCGGAATAACTTTAGAAAGCTATAAAGA
>CALCJE010000015.1 GCA_937965665.1 uncultured Bacteroidales bacterium | reverse complement strand
ACCTGCGTAAATATGGCTCACCAGGACCCAAACCTGCCGGTTGAACTGGAAATAAGGCGGAATGTGATTAAACGCATTATCAGGATTCTGGAAGAAAAATACCTGAAACAAGTAAATGTAAAATACATATAATCAACACTATGGAAAAGAAGATAAAAATAAAAATCTGTGTTGGAACCCAGTGCTATGTGATGGGAAACCATGAGTTGAAAGACCTGAAAGACCAACTGCCTGATGACCTGAAGTCAAAAGTTTATGTTGAAGCCGCAGTATGTCTTGGTTGTGATGCGCTTAATGCCAAACCCCTGCCTCCCTATGTGGAAGTAAACGGCAAACTGATTTCGCAGGCAACCCGCGATAAAATTGTAGAATACCTGTATTCGCTTACCAACCAGGTAGTACTTTAATACAAAACAGACAATTATGAAAAAGACAGAAAACATAACAACTGTAATAGACGAGGAGAAAGCCCCGGTAAACCTTGAAATAAACATCGAAAACCGGTTTGCCGCCATTGAGCAAACCATTCAGCAAGTGGTAAAAGCACAGAAAATATACCGCTCGTTCTCGCAGAAACAGGTAGATGAAATTTTCCGTAAGGCCGCTTTTGCTGCTTCGGCTAACCGCATCAGGCTGGCTCGCATGGCTGTTGAAGAAACCGGCATGGGCGTAATTGAAGACAAGGTTATTAAAAACCAGTTTGCTTCCGAGTACATCTACAACAAGTACAAAGACGAAAAAACAGTAGGCCTCATTGAAGAAGATCACACTTTTGGTATACGTAAATATGCCGAACCCGTGGGTGTAATTGCAGGCATTGTACCTACCACCAATCCTACGTCGACCGCTATTTTTAAGGCGCTGATATCGCTGAAGACCCGTAACGGGATCATTTTTTCGCCACATCCCAGGGCAGCCCGCTCAACCATTGAAGCCGCAAGGGTAATTTTGAATGCCGCCGTTGAAGCCGGGGCCCCCGAAGGAATCATAGGCTGGATTGAAACACCCACCGTTGAAGCCTCGCAGTACCTGATGCACCACCGCGATCTGAACCTGATCCTTGCCACCGGCGGACCCGGAATGGTAAAGGCTGCATACTCGTCGGGTATCCCTGCCATTGGTGTTGGCGCCGGTAATACGCCAGCCATTATTGATGAAACTGCAAACCTGAAAATGGCTGTAAGCTCGGTATTGATGTCGAAAACCTTTGATAACGGTATGATTTGCGCATCGGAACAATCGCTGGTGGTTGTTGAAAGTGTGTACGAAACAGTAAAGCAATTGCTGGTCGAAAACAGTGCGTATATCCTGAATGCCGAAGAAAAAGAAAAAGTTGGCAAAACCATGCTGGTTAACGGCCACCTGAATTCGGCCATCGTAGGGCAATCGGCATTTCAAATTGCACTAATGTCGGGAATTAAAGTACCCGAAAATACAAAGGTTCTGATTGGCGAAACAATCGAAATCAGTGCCAGCGAACCCTTTACCTACGAAAAACTTTCGCCTATACTGGCACTTTATAAAGCAGCTGATTTTAAAACAGCCGAACTTATCGCCACCCAGCTCGTAAAATTCGGCGGTATCGGTCACACCTCGGTACTTTACACCAATCCGAACAACAAGGAGCGTATTGAGTCCTTCAGCTCACTGATTAAAGCAGGCCGCCTGCTGATCAATATGCCCGCTTCGCAGGGTGCCATCGGCGATATTTACAACTTCCGGCTTGAGCCGTCGCTCACCCTGGGTTGTGGTTCGTGGGGCGGAAACTCAGTGAGCGAAAATGTAGGCATAAAACACCTTATCAATATAAAAACCAATGCCGAAAGGAGAGAGAATATGCTATGGCTGCGCATGCCCGAAAAAATATACTTTAAAACCGGCTGTCTGCCCGTTGCTCTTACTGACTTAGCCGGCAAAAAAAGGGCTTTTATAGTTACCGACAAACCTATTTACGACCTGGGATACTGCGAAAAGGTAGTTCAGCATCTGGGTAACCTGCAAATTGAAACCAATATTTTTTACGAGGTTGAACCCGATCCAACACTGGCAACCGTAAAGAAAGGGCTGGCAAACATAAGCACTTTTCAACCCGATATTATTATTGCGCTGGGCGGCGGATCAGCCATGGATGCAGCCAAAATTATGTGGCTGATGTACGAGCATCCTGAAATGGAATTCGAAGGGCTTGCTTTACGCTTTATGGACATCCGCAAACGCATATATGCCTTCCCCGAACTGGGTAAAAAAGCGATGATGGTTGCCATACCCACCACTTCGGGAACCGGGTCGGAAGTAACTCCGTTTGCCGTGGTAACCGACGAAAAAACCGGTATCAAATATCCAATTGCCGACTATTCACTTACACCGAATATGGCCATTATCGATCCTGAATTTGTCATGACCATGCCTGCAAAACTGGCTGCCTGGTCGGGGATTGATGCACTTACGCATTCGCTGGAAGCAATGGTATCAGTTTTTGCAACTGAATTTACTAATCCTTATGCCCTTGAGTCGGCCCGCCTTATTTTCAAATACCTTGAGCCATCCGTAAAAGAAGGCAGCGAAAACCAGAAAGCCCGCGAAAAAATGCATTATGCGGCAACTCTTGCCGGAATTGCCTTTGCCAATGCATTCCTGGGAGTTTGCCACTCCATGGCACACAAGTTGGGTTCTGAGTTTCATGTTGCACATGGCCTTGCCAATGCATTGATTATTAACGATGTTATTCATTTCAATGCTACCAATTCACCGCGCAAGCAAGCCACTTTCCCGCAATATAAATACCCTGATGCCATTTACCGCTATGCCCGCATGGCCGATTACCTCGGCATACAAGGCAGTACCCCCGAGGAAAAAGTAGAAGGGCTCATTGCTGCCGTCGATAAACTGAAAGCTGCTGTAGGCATTCCGGCAAGCATCAGAGAAGCAGGTGTTCCCGAAAAAGCATTCTACCAGCAACTGGACCAGTTGTCGGAACTTGCTTTCGACGACCAATGCACCGGGGCCAATCCAAGGTATCCGTCCATCAGCGAAATCAGGGAATTGTACATCAGTGCATACGAAGGTCTTCCCAAAGCCTCTGTGTAACCAGATTCCTGCAGATTGTTCTTTTCCTGCTCATCCCAATTTATGATCAGGAAAGGAACAGTTCTTTTACCTACGTTTCATCGAAAAAACTTTAAAATGGCATTTGTAAATAACGTGATGATAATTCGCCGCGATGTTATGACCCGTATGGCCGAATTATACCGCGAAGACCAGTTATGTAAAAATATTGACCGTATCCCCCTCGAAATCAGCAACCGGCTGAACGGTAACGAACGCTGCTGTGTTCACAAAATGAGGGCTGTTGTAAAATATAAAACCATGGCCATCCTCGGTTTCGACCGCAGTGATGAAAAGGATGAACTCGATCCCCTGTCGCATTATGCAAGGATGGCACTCGATCGGACAGAAAAGGTTTCCAGGTTTCTGACTGTGGTCGACGAAGCTTGTACTTCCTGTGTAAAGGCAAACTATATCATCAGTAACCTGTGTAAAGGCTGCATCGCTCAACCATGTATCAATAATTGCCCGAAAAAAGCCATCTCGCGTACAACCGAAGGCAAAGCATATATTGATCCTGAAGGATGTGTAAACTGTGGCATTTGTAAGGATCTGTGCCCGTACCATTCCATCATTTATATGCCGGTACCCTGCGAGGAATCGTGCCCGGTTGGCGCCATCAGCAAGGACGAAAATGGCATCGAAAAAATAGATGAAGAAAAATGTATCCTTTGCGGGAAATGTGTAAATGCCTGCCCTTTTGGATCCATTCTCGAAACATCCGAGATGCTCGAAATCATGTATTATCTGAAGCATCAAATTCCTATTATCGCGGTAATAGCCCCTTCCATTTTCAGCCAATTTAAGGCTGAACCGGGATCAATGGTTGACGCGCTTTATAAACTGGGCTTTACCCAAGTTGTGGAGGCTGCTGAAGGAGCTATGGAGACTACCCGCCTGGAAACTGAAGAACTCATCCATAAAATCGGGCAGGGACAGGAATTTATGACTACCTCCTGCTGTGCCTCGTGGGTATTGGCAGCAAACAAGCATGTGCCGGGTATACTGCCATATATTTCGGATACTCCATCGCCCATGGCTATTACTGCAAAAAAATGTAAGGAGCAATTCGCCGGTGATCCTGTAGTTTTTATAGGCCCTTGTATAGCAAAACGCAAAGAAGGACGTGAAAATCCGGATGTGGATTGGGTGATGACTTTTGAGGAACTGGCTTGCCTGCTCAATGCATGGAATATCCCGGTTGTGGAATGCGAAAATATTCCCTTAAACGAAAGCATTGATGAAAACTCGAGAAAGTATTGTTTGTCGGGAGGTGTTGCAGCCGCTGTACAATCTCAAAGCAAACACGCTATCGAAGTGCAGGTTGTTAACGGGCTTGACAAAAAACAGCTGCGCATGCTCAGTAACTATGCACGTACAAAAAAAGCCGAAGGCCAGCTCATTGAAGTAATGTCATGCGAAGGAGGTTGTATTGCCGGGCCATGTAGTCATGAATTTCCGAGGGATGCCAAACGTTTTTTTGCCCAGAATTCAGAAAAATTCTGCAATTGCTCTCATTAGATATATTCAGAACACAATACTGAAATCATTGTTATCCGGTAAAAAAAGCAGAAAACGCTATAATACATGATATATATCGTCCCTACGGGACTTCACTTCACCTGGGGATATTTTATTTTCTACCAACATTTTGTCCCTGACGGGACAGCCCCATTAGGGGCTGAATGTTGGTAGAAAGCAAATTGTGATTTCCCGAAAGTCCCGTTAGGGACGAAATAATATTTTAACCGGACATCAATATACTGAAGTCTATAAAACAAAAGAGCTGCCCGAAAGCAGCTCTTTTTTTATTACAAAAGCACCGGATTAAGCGGTGGCCATGTGAGCAAGCATATCGAGAACTTTGTTCGAATAACCCCACTCGTTATCGTACCACGAAACAAGTTTAACAAAGTTAGCATTGAGCATGATACCAGCTTCAGCATCGAAAATGGAAGTGCGTGAATCGCCAACGAAGTCGCTCGAAACAACTGCATCCTCAGTATAACCAAGTATACCTTTTAATTCGCCATCAGCAGCAGCTTTAACAGCAGCTTTGATTTCGTCGTAGGTAGTAGCTTTTTCGAGGCGGCAGGTCAGGTCAACAACTGATACATCGAGCGTAGGAACGCGGAACGACATACCTGTAAGTTTGCCTTTCATTGCAGGGATAACCTTTGCAGCAGCTTTTGCAGCTCCGGTTGATGAAGGAATAATGTTGCCACCTGCAGCACGTCCGCCACGCCAGTCTTTAGCTGAAGGTCCGTCAACAGTTTTCTGGGTTGCTGTGGTTGCATGAACTGTAGTCATGAGACCTTCAACAATACCAAAATTATCGTGAATAACTTTTACCAGCGGAGCAAGACAGTTGGTGGTGCATGAAGCATTGCTGATAATTTGCTCACCAGCATATTCTTTATGGTTAACACCGTAAACAAACATTTTTGTATCGTCCTTCGAAGGAGCCGACATGATAACGCGTTTAGCACCACCGTCGATATGGGCTTTACAGGTTTCGGCTGTGAGGAATAAACCGGTACATTCAGCAACGTAATCAGCGCCTACTTCCGACCATTTGATATCGGCAGGATTTTTGCAGGCGGTAACACGGATAGTGCGGCCGTTAACAATCAGGTTGCCGTCTTTTACATCAACAGTACCTTTAAACTGTCCGTGAACTGAATCATATTTCAGCATGTAAGCCATGTAATTGGCGTCGATCAGATCGTTGATAGCTACAACATCGATATCGTCGCGAAGTGTTGATGCGCGGAAAACAAGGCGGCCGATACGACCAAAACCATTGATACCAACTTTAATTTTTGTCATAATATATTGATTTTTAAAGATGTGTTACTTTGTTGAAATCCTTTGCAAAAGTAAGTATAATACTTTTATGAATCATACAAGAAACACTGAAAAGATGTTAAAATACCGGTACTCAAAAAGTTGATCTGATATGAATACACTTTCATAGGCCGGCATAGTAAAACAGCATTCCTGGGGTTCTGGTTTGCCAGCTAAAAATTGGGTTTCAGAGTTTCAGGGTTACAGAGTTACAAAGTTATTGAGAGATGGAACGACAAAGCTGCAATTTATTCTGGTTTAACGCTTGCCTGTCGGGGGAAGGGGTTTGAAATTTTTTGGGTATCTGAATTTAGGCACCTTGATTTTTAAACGCTTTTGAAGGTTTCGGAATTTCTGAATATTTTCATATATAATTACTAAACAGACAGATAGCAAATAGTGCCAGGCCTTGCAATTGGTTACATAATCTATTTAAATCCATTTATAATGTTTTGCGGGTTATACTTTCAGTGGTGCCTTTTACTCGCAAAATTATATTTAAAAGAGGATAATCCCTGGTACTGCCGGCAAAACAAAAACCCTGGTGCAACATATGTTAAAAAATTGCTCTGTTTTTTATACCTTTGCGGCAATGGAACACATCAGGAACTTTTGCATCATTGCACATATTGATCACGGTAAAAGCACCCTTGCCGACAGGCTGCTTGAAACAACCGGAACCCTTACCGAACGCCAGTTACAGAACCAGGTGCTCGACGACATGGACCTTGAACGCGAACGCGGCATCACCATTAAGAGTCATGCCATTCGTATGGATTACCATCGCAATGGGGTAAAGTACGAACTGAACCTGATTGATACCCCGGGGCACGTCGATTTTTCGTACGAAGTTTCACGGGCTATTGCAGCATGCGAAGGTGCCTTGCTAATTGTCGACGCCACCCATGGCATACAGGCACAAACCATTTCGAACCTTTACCTGGCATTGGAACACGACCTGGAAATCATCCCGGTGATGAATAAAATGGACATGGATTCGGCCATGCCCGATGAGGTGGAAGACCAGATTATTGAACTGATCGGCTGCAAACCCGAAGACATCATCCGCGCCAGCGCCCGCACCGGCATGGGCATACAGGAAATACTCGATGCCATTATCAGCCGTATTCCGGCCCCCAAAGGCGACCCCGAAGCACCGCTCCAGGCGCTTATTTTCGATTCACTCTTTAACTCCTTCCGCGGTATTATTGCTTACTTCCGCATTTTCAACGGGCAGATCCGCAAAGGCGACCTTGTGAAATTTGTAAATACCGGAAAAGAGTATAAAGCAGAAGAAATCGGGCTGCTGAAATTACAGCAAAAACCTACCGACATGCTCACCACCGGCGATGTTGGCTATATTATTTCGGGTATAAAAACTGCCAAAGAAATTAAAGTAGGCGATACTATTACGCATGTCGACAGGCCATGCGCCGCTGCCATCGAAGGCTTTTCGAATGTTAAACCCATGGTTTTTGCAGGGGTTTACCCGGTTGATGCCGACGATTATGAAGAACTGCGTGCCTCCATCGAAAAACTCCAGCTTAACGACGCATCGCTCACTTTTGAGCCTGAGTCGTCGGCAGCGCTTGGGTTTGGATTCCGCTGCGGTTTTCTGGGTTTGCTGCATATGGAAATTGTTCAGGAACGTCTCGATCGCGAATTTAACATGGACGTGATTTCCACGGTTCCTAACGTAATGTATAAAATTATCACGACCAAAGGTGAAGAACTGGAAGTGCACAATCCATCAGGCATGCCCGATGTTACCTGGATTGACGATATTTACGAACCTTTTATAGCTGCACAGGTAATTTCAAAATCCGATTACCAGGGTGCAATCATGAAACTGTGCCTCGAAAAACGCGGTACTCTGCGTAACCAGGTTTACCTTACCCAGGATCGTGTTGAGCTGAGTTTCGATCTGCCACTGGGCGAAATTGTAATCGATTTCTACGATAAACTCAAAAGCATTTCGAAAGGATATGCTTCCTTCGACTATCACATTTCCGATTACCGCAAAGCCGACCTGGTAAAACTGGATATACTGCTGAACGGCGATCCTGTTGACGCCCTCAGCACCCTGATACATCGTGAAAACGCCTATAATTTTGGCCGCCGCATTTGCGAAAAACTGAAAGAACTGATACCCAGGCAGCAGTACGAGGTTGCCATACAGGCCGCCATCGGGGCCAAGATTATTGCCCGCGAAACCATTAAACCGCTTCGTAAAGACGTTATTGCCAAATGTTATGGCGGCGATATTTCGCGTAAGCGGAAATTGCTCGAAAAACAGAAGAAAGGGAAAAAACGCATGCGCCAGATTGGGAATATAGAAGTGCCTCAAAGTGCATTCCTTGCTGTACTGAAACTCGATTAACTGGCATTGCAACTCACATCCGGGCGCACAGCAGTAAACCTGGTGATAAAAAGACTCAGGAATTCATATTTTATTCCTGTAATATAGCTATTCACATGGCTGTAATTACTTTACCCCGACTTAAGCCAAGATACCATTTGTTGGCTGGAGCGCCCATAAAATGCTCATGCTCAGATGCTGAAACCTGCTGTAATGCCCGGTTATACGGTTTTACACAAATATTTGTTCCGTTTGGTTTAACATTGAACATATAGCCAACATCCTTGTTTTTAGGTCATATTGTACTAATATTCAATATTTTAAGAAAATAATAAAATGAATCCAGTATCGCAGTTACCTAAAGAAATTTACCGCAGTTATGTATGCGCCCATGCTAACCTCCCGCCGGTTGAAAGCACGCACCAGTTTGTAGACGAACTTGTTATGTTTTTCTTCCCGGTAAAGGCCAACCGTACAGTTTCTCTCAAATCACTACAAAAAGAATTACGGCGGCTCCGTTTCAGGCTCGGGGAATTATTGTACCCTATACATGGCGACGATGAAAATGAAGTGACCCAAATTGTAGATGCGTTTTTCAACAGTCTTCCGGAAGTATACCATCATATGCTCAGGGATGCCGATGCATTTGTTGACAGCGATCCCTCGGCAAAGGGAAACGAAGAAGTTATCATGTCGTTTCCGGGATTTTACGCAATTTCGGTGTACCGCATTGCACACGAATTGCACAAACTGAATGTTCCGCTGCTGCCGCGTATCATGAGCGAATATATCCACGGCAAAACCGGCATCGACATACATCCCGGGGCTGTAATCGGCAGGAATTTCTTCATCGACCACGGAACCGGGGTTGTGATTGGCGAAACCACCGAAATTGGCGATAATGTAAAAATATACCAGGGTGTAACCCTTGGTGCACTTTACGTGGAACGCGCGCTTCGCGACCAGAAACGACATCCAACCATACAGGACAATGTAATTATTTACGCCGGAAGCACCATACTGGGAGGAAAAACAGTGATTGGCCACGATTCGGTAATTGGTGGCAATGTGTGGCTAACCGAAAGTGTTGAACCCTTCTCATTGGTATATCACCAGCCCCAGATTGTGATCCGCGATAAAAAAGATTTCGTGGAACCGTTGAATTTCTACATCTGAGCAAATCGCTTAACGCAATAAGTAAAGAAGTAAAACGGATTTAAACGATAGAATTGATTTATCGCCATCAAAAAAATATGCTCATTCAAAAAAAATGAAAATATTTTTCAATCTGTTGTAACTTTATGGTGTAGTTAAACGTATTACTCCCGAAGTCTGAAACCAAAAACCAAAGCCTGAAGCATGACCACAGCCGAATACAATTCATGTGCTGACTTATACTCCGACGGTGTGTATCGTTTTATCCTGAAAAATATAAAGGATAAAGATACAGCCCAGGATATTGTACAGGAATCGTATGTAAGGATGTGGGAAAGAGTGAAAGAAGTTTCGTACGAAAAAGCCCGCGCCTACCTTTTTACAACAGCCTACCATACCATGATAGACCATATACGTAAAAACCAGCGCATCAGTTCTTTGGATGAAGATTATACACTCACGCACGACGAATCGCCCGGAACTTATAACGACCTGAAAGAAGTAATTAACGAAGCAGTTGCCAAACTTCCTGAAATACAGCGTTCAGCAATCATGCTTCGCGATTATGAAGGGTACTCATACGAAGAAATCGGTGAAATTCTGCAGCTAAACGAATCACAGGTTAAAGTGTATATTTTCAGGGCACGCACTTTTTTAAAACAATATATCGGAAGCCTCGACCTGGTACTCTAGTATACAAAGATTACAAAAGTTAAACACAATGAAAATCAACAGAGACAATTACGAAGCGTATTTCCTCGACTACCACGAAGGGCAGTTAAGCCCTGAAATGGCCCGGGAAGTTTTGCTTTTTGTCGATCGGAATCCCGACCTGGCTGTTGTTTTTCATGATTTCGAATCGGTATCGCTGGTGGATGACCAGGAGATTGTGTTTGAGAACAAATCAGCCTTAAAAAAAAACCAGGTTTTTGCCACTTCACTGATCAATGAATCAAATTATGAAGAATGGCTTTTTGATGAATCCGAAGGCCTGCTGAACAGCGAACAAAAAGCATGCATCGAAGAATTTTTAAGCATAAACCCGCAGTTTGAGAAAGACCGCAGGCTTTTTGCAATGGCACATTTAACCGTTGACACGGATACTAAATTTGAAAATAAAGCGTCGCTCAAACAAAAAGCTATACCGGTTGGCGACATCAATGCCGAAACATATGAAACTTTCCTGGCCCGCGAACTGGAAGAAGACCTCTCCCCTGCTGAAAAACTGCAGCTTGAGGAATTTATGCAATATAATCCGCAGTTCGAAAAAGACAGGAAACTGTTTTCACTTACAAAACTGAGCGCCGATACTTCGGTGGTTTTCGCTGATAAAGAAAATCTCAAACAAAAGGTTGTTCCCATCAGACGAATGGTATATTACGCGCTATCGGCCGCTGCATCACTGGCGCTGCTTTTCAGCGTTTACTTTTTGCTCGACCGCAATAACATACCCAACAACCTGGCGCAACAAGGCAATGTAAAAAACAGGGTTAACCGTGAAATTTCGCAACCAGCGCCGTCCATCCCGTCAGGAAACGTTGCTGAGACAAAACCCCAGGTTACTGAACCAGGAAATGCTGAATCAGGAAACAACACCTCAAACCGTGGAAATAAAGTAGCTGATATGCCTGAAGCAAATCAGGAACCAGCTCTAGCCATGGCCAGCAGGCAGCCAATACTTCCACTCGAGCCGTTAACATCAGCCAGGGTTACCACCCGTTCTTATGTTGATCCAGAATATACATTTATCAGGATAAGCCAGATGTACCAGAATGAGAACCTCGAATTTTATTACAACCTGAAACTTTCGGAAGAAATAGCTTATGCCGAGGCAAACGCCAAAGATAAAAACCCGGCTAAAACCTTATTCAACGCTGTTACCGGCCGATCGTCAGGCGATATGCTTGCTTCGAAACAGAACGAAAATACAACTGCTGACAAAAAGAATATTTCTTTATGGACTGTTGCTGAAGCCGGGGTTCAGACTTTTAACAAAATTACATCCAGCGATGTGGAACTGAATCTGCACAAAAATGAAGAAGGTAAGGTTGTTGGGTATGATCTGGAAAGCAACCTCTTTAATATAGAAAAGAGCCTGGCAAAATAATTCCTGTATATTCTTACATTCAAAACCGGGCTCGCCCCGGTTTTTTGTTGTAAGTTGAGTTCATCATCGAAATTCGCATGCAGATCTAGTCATAATGTCAGTTCAAATAACTGGCAGTCTGCTTAAATGAAGTTTATTTAGAAATAGGAATATACCCAGAGCACAAAGAATAAAAAAAATGCTGCATTTTTTATAATCAGGCTGTAACATTTCGCAAGGCAATTCCGTCTAGCATCAGAATTCAATAAACACAAACAGCATAATCAAAATCTCATGAAAACGATAAAACTAACAATCGCCGGAATAATGCTCTTCGCGCTAGCGTTTACGAGTGTTAATGCCCAAACCAAAGGAAATGGAAACGTAACCACCGAAACGCGCGAATTGTCATCATTCGATGCGATAAAAGTAGGTTGCGCCATAAAACTTCACCTCTCACAGGGCGACCAGCAATCGGTTAAGGTTGAAACCGATGAGAACCTCCAAAGCAAGATCATTACCAAGGTTACCAACGGAACACTGAACCTGGAATGTAACAATGTGCAGAATGCCACCAAAATGGATGTATATGTTACTGCAGTTAAACTGAACAGCCTTGATGCCAGCGGCGCCTCCAAAGTTATTGGCGAAACCCCTGTAAAAAGTGATGTTTTCGGTTTGTACACTTCAGGTGCTTCGAAAGTAAATATGGACATTGATGCAGGTATTTTTAACAACGAAACCAGTGGTGCAGCAAACAATTCAATTAACCTCACTGCAAAAAGCGCCAATACCGAGGTAAGTGGTGCAGGTAATCTGACATTAAAAGGAACTGTTGAAAAACATAAAACAGAAGTATCGGGAGCCGGTAACCTGAAGGCCATGGAATTTATTTCCGATTATACCGATGCTGAAGTTTCGGGTGCAGGTAATGCAAAAGTTATGGCACGCAAACAAATTAAAGCTGACCTTTCGGGTGCAGGAAGCCTGACTTATGTTGATAAGGATAACCTGAAAAAAATTGCCCGCCAGGGCGAATACCAGCTTTCCTTCGATGGAATGGACAATGTGAAAGGTGTGATTATTGAAGAGAATGACGAAAAAGATCATGCGGATAATTCATCGTGGGATATAAGTGACAATAACGATACCGTTAAAATTGTACTGAACGATAAAAAAGTAGTTGTGATTACTGACGATTCAGTAAAAATTAACCTTGGCCAACATGATTATGTAATCAGCGATGATGGTTTCAGGATGGAGAAACACAACAAAAACCCTAAATTTAATGGCCACTGGGCAGGTTTCGGTTTAAGCATCAACGGGCTTCTGAACCAGGATCATATGATCGATTATCCAGAAGGTGCCCCATACCTGGATATAAATTACAACAAATCTACAGGTGTAAGCCTTAACTTCTTTGAGCAGAATATCAACCTTGCCAACCAGAAACTAGGGTTAGTAACAGGTTTGGGTGTAACATGGAACAACTATCGCTTTGCCAATAACGTGATCCTCACTGATACAAACGGACACCTGGATGGATATTTCAGCGAAGTTCCGGGATACAGCTACCAGAAAAGCAAACTGATGCTGGCATCGCTGCGCATACCGCTGATGCTCGAATACCAGACCAATGGTAAAATGAAAAGCAACAGTTTTCATGTAGGAGCCGGAGCAGTTGGTTGTGTACGCATGTGGTCGCATACAAAAAATGAAATCAACAATTCAAAAACAAAAAACAAAGGCGATTTCTATGTAAATCCGTTCATTATACAGGGGATGGCCACTATCGGCTGGGGTATCATCAACCTTTACGGAACATACTCATTCAGCGAAATGTTCCGCAGCGGAAAAGGCCCGACAGCTTATCCCTTCGAAGTTGGAATCACACTCATTGGTTTTTAATTGTTGCCTATGATATACTAATACACTCTGAAAATGAGCATTGGATTAGTTTTGGCTTACTAAACATTGATTATGGTTAATTGATGGCTGCCTCCTTCGGGGGGCAGTTTTTTTTTTACAACCAAAGCATTAACTTTGCCCCCAAAAGTGGGATTACCGTCAGGATTTTACGATCCGGCAAACCGAAATCTCAGGTAAACTCAATAAATAAGTATTAAAGTTTTGTTGCCCGAATCTGTGATAAACAGCCTGCGACATGACTACAGAAATTTCTCAGAGACAAAACAATCATATTCATAATAAACTGTAATTTAAACACATATGTCGGGACATAATAAATGGTCGACCATTAAGCGTAAAAAAGGCGCGCTGGATGCAAAGCGGTCAAAGATTTTCTCCAAAATTATAAAGGAAATTACCGTAGCGGTAAAAGAGAGTGGCTCCGACCCTGACGCCAACCCGCGTCTCAGGCTTGCCATTGCCAATGCAAAAGGCGCCAGTATGCCTAAAGAAAATATCCAGCGGGCCATCAGTAAAGGTTCTGATAAAGACGGGGCTTCGTTTATCGAATGCACTTTCGAAGGCTATGCCAACGGTGGGGTGGCCATCTTTCTTGAGGCAACTACAGATAACCAGCAGCGCACCATTTCGAATGTACGCATGTATTTTAATAAGTTCAACGGAAACCTGGGCACAAATGGCTCACTGAGTTTTATTTTCGACCGCAAAGGCATTTTCACTATTCCGCAAGGCACACTCGATGCCGATGAATTTGAGATGGAAATGATTGAAGCCGGCGCCGAGGACATGCAACTCGAAGATGGGTATTATACCGTTACTACAGCCATGGAGGACTTTGGTCCTATGATGAAACGGCTTGAAGCCCTTAAAATTGAGCCGGAAAGCGCCCAGCTTCAGCGCATCCCAAAAGACACTACCAAACTCGACCTCGAAAGCGCCAAAAAAGTGATGCGCCTCATCGAGATGTTCGAAGAAGACGACGATATACAGGCTGTATATCACAACCTTGAGATGACGGATGAACTGATGGATTCCATGTAAATCATTGTACTGCTTAACTTCAGAATCCGAAAGCCTGATTATGGCTTTCGGATTTTTTATTGAGCTACACTGAGCATATCAAAATATTTCAATTTCATGTATCTCATTTCCTGATAGATAAAAAATATTTTCATTTAAATTAAACTCTTAGTTGTATAACTATGTTTTTAGTTGTATCTTTGTTATGCAATTTAAAAACAATGAAAAAACTAACCAAATCCGAAGAACAGATTATGCAGGTACTGTAGAAACTACAGAAAGGATTTGTAAACGATATTGTAAGTCAATTACCTGAACATAAACCTGCCTACAAGACCGTATACACAA
>CALCJE010000014.1 GCA_937965665.1 uncultured Bacteroidales bacterium | reverse complement strand
CGACCACCGAGATCTACACTCTTTCCCTACACGACGCTCTTCCGATCTTATTAGAAGATTCGAAAGTAGTAACCATCGATGTTACCGATACCGGTAAAGGAATACCGCGGAATATGTTCCGCACCATTTTCAAACCCGGTTACACAAGTAAACAGCGTGGCTGGGGCTTAGGGCTTTCACTTTCAAAACGTATCATCAACGATTATCACAAAGGCAAAATTTTTGTGAAGAGCTCAGCACTTGGCGAAGGAACTACCTTCAGGATTCTGCTGAAAAAAAAGTAACTGAAAATATTAAAATACGCGTGAGTTCGATATGAAACTGATTGGACAATTCTAAATGATGTTCAAAATCAATAAGAGAATAAGGTTGGATTCTTTCTTCCTGTTTACCTTTACTAAGGTTGCAACAATACAATGAGGTTGAAGCAAATATTTACCTTATTTTTTGTTCGTTTAACCTTAATAACAAGAAGAATGAACCTAAATTCAACCTTATTCCCTTATTCATAGTCACTTTTAATTTTTTGATGTTGAATTCACGTTAAAATACAGCCTTTTGTTACCGGATTTACAGCTGAGCCCGGCGTCCCGGTCAGGGCTGAGAAATCCCTAAAATCCAGAATAATTTTCCATGGCCGGTATCTACATACATATTCCCTTTTGCAGGCATAAATGCAATTATTGCAATTTTTACTCACTGGCGAGCACCCGCAATATGGAGCAGGTAAGCCGCGCCATTGTAAGCGAATTGCAACAACGCCATGATTATCTTGCAGGTCAACCGGTCGAAACCATTTATTTCGGTGGTGGTACACCTTCCATGCTTAGCGTACCGGATATTGAAACAATACTGGGCTCCGTTTACCAGAACTTTGCCGTTGTGCCTGCTGCCGAAATAACCCTGGAAGCCAACCCCGACGACCTGTCCCCAAGCAAACTGGCAGCATTTAAAAATTCAGGCATCAACAGGCTGAGTATCGGGCTGCAATCCTTCAGGCAGGAGGATCTGAATTTCCTGAGCCGTACGCATACTCCTGAGCAGGTAATACGGTGTATTGCCGATGCGCAGCAGGCAGGTTTCAGCAACCTGAGCATCGACCTGATTTATGGGATACCGACACTGACCGATGATGGCTGGATACAGAACCTGCAACAAGCTTTCTCGCTTGGCATTCCGCACATTTCGGCATACTCACTTACGGTTGAGGACAAAACTCCGCTTGCCGTGATGATCCGGAAAGGGAAAACAAAGCCTGTTGACGAAAATCTGTCACTTTCGCATTATGAACTGCTTACACGCATGATGCAGGCTAATGGCTATGAGCATTACGAGGTTTCAAATTTCTGCCTCCCGGGAGCTTATTCGCGCCACAACACGGCTTACTGGCAGGCAAAATCCTACCTTGGTGTTGGTCCTTCAGCACACTCGTATAACGGCAGTTCCCGCAGCTGGAATGTTGCCAATATCAGCAGTTATATTAATTCGGTTGCTTCAGGAATGGTAGCATCGGAAACTGAAATATTAAGCCCGGCAACCAGGCTCAATGAGTATATCATGACCAGCTTGCGCACCATGTGGGGGTGCAACCTGGATGTAATTAAACTGGAATTTGGCCAGGCCATAGCTGAAAATCTCCTGGCCGGTGCACAGCATTTTATCGAGGCTGGCAGGATGATTTATGCTGAGAATACACTTAAACTCACCCCTGAGGGCATCCTCTTTGCTGATGGCATTGCGGCTGATTTATTCACTGACGAAGAGCAGGCTTTGGGTTGAAAGGCTATCAAAACCTGATTTTTACTTTTGGGAAGTAACATTTTATTTCAGCTCCACTACCATGCCTACAGGCTGGTGATCGGCAAATTCGAAACCTGTTTGCACCGTATTTGTGCTCACCAGCGTTATATTGGGCGAAAGCACAAAGAAATCGATAAGCGTTGTGGGCGTCCGGCCTTTGGTATATGGCATATCCACATTCCGGTTAGTGGGATATCTGGGATCATAGGCCCATGTAAACCCATGCGGCAAAAAATCGGGCGGAATTCCCGGTGTTATGGCATAGGTTATATTTCCATCGCGAATACTATCCGCGTTGTAAGGAACAGGGTTCTGGTTCCAGTCGCCACCGGCGATCACATAATTGCCTTTGGCATATTCGGTTTCGAACAGGTTTTTAAGCAGGTTTAGCTCTTTGGCGCGTAACTCAACGGCATCGGCGTAGGCCGAGTTATGGGTGTTGATCACAACCAGTTGTTTGCCGTTGCTCACATTGTATCGCGTAAGCAGGAAACAACGGTCGAGCAAAAAGAGTTTTTTGGGCCAGCTGTATGCCGATGGAAACTGGTAGCGTGTAGCTTCAACAGGCTTGTAATGGCTCAGCGTCAGTATACCGCTGTTCACTTTTCCCATGGGCGAACTGGGTGGCACCGGCACGAAGGGAACTTTGTAGTTTGTGGCAAATGTAGCTGCATAGCCTGGCATCGAAGCCTCTATTTTACTTGCCTGCAGATCGTTATAGGTGCGCGCCGAGTGCCAGTCTACTTCCTGTAATAATACGAAACCTGGCTGTCCGAATGATTTTACCTGGCTGATAACCCCATCGCGGCATTGCTTATAATATGCTTCGGCAGGGCGCACCATTTTACCCCCTTCGTAAAAAAAGTCCATTTTACTCCCAAGCCCGCAATAGCCAATATTCCAGGTGTATAATCCGATCCTTCCGGCAGGTATGGTTTGCTGAATGGAATCAGGTGCGGTAATAGCAATATTTTCGGTAGAGGCAGGTTTAAAATCAGTAAGCGTGGCGAAAACCAGGAACGCCACCATGCTGAGCAATAAGATGATGATTAAGACAACTAATGCCCTGACTGTATTTCGTACTATTTTTTTCATCGGTATCAACATGCCTCGGGAGAGAGGTTAAATATCGTTAAAGGCGTATCATTACTTAGTACGAATTTAGAATTTATTTCTAATTTAGCCACTGCAAACCGAAATTAAATGTAGCTATGCCAATACTGGGATCGATTATTAAGAGCGCTATTGAGTTAAGGAGTAAAATGCCCATTGAAAATCTGAAAACCCAGGATGCTTATAAATTGCAGATCCGGACACTTCGCAAACTACTGCGGCACGCGCAGCTCACTTCATTTGGCGAGGAGTATGGTTTCCAGGATATGTTACGGCAGCGTAACCCGCTGAACATGTTTAAAGAACGTGTTCCGCTTTTCGATTACGAGAGTATGCACCGCAAATGGTGGCATCGCACCCTCAATGGCGAAGCATATGTAAGCTGGCCCGGGCAGGTGAAGTATTTCGCGCTGAGTTCAGGCACTTCAGGCGCTTCGAGTAAATACATACCGGTTACCCGCGATATGCTCAGGGCCATACAGAAAACAAGTATCAAGCAACTGTTGTCGTTATCGAAATATGATTTCCCGCCTGAGTTTTATTCGAAAGGAATCCTGATGCTGGGTGGCAGCACCGAACTGCAGTATAACGGAACATATTACGAAGGCGATCTTTCGGGAATCACCACGGGCAACCTGCCGTTTTGGTTTCAGCATTTTTACAAACCGGGTAACCGCATTTCGAAAGAAAAAAACTGGACAACCAAACTCGAAGAAATTGTAAAAAAAGCGCCGGGATGGGATATAGGCGTTATTTGTGGAGTGCCGGCCTGGTTACAGATCCTGCTCGAAAAAATTATTGAGACATACAACCTCAATACGATTCACGATATGTGGCCCAACCTGAACATATACGTGCATGGCGGGGTTTCGTTTGCACCATATCAGCAGGGTTTCGAAAAGCTGCTTGGACGCCCGCTTACCTACATGGAAACCTACCTGGCCTCGGAAGGCTTTATTGCTTACCAGAGCAGGCCCAATGTGAATGGCATGCAGCTGGTGATGGATAATGGTATATTTTTCGAATTTGTACCCTTTAACGAAACAAATTTTGACGACGACGGCAACCTGAAACCCGATGCTACCGTGTTGAACATTCGCGAAATTGAGGAAGACCAGGATTATGGTTTGCTGATTTCGACCTGTACCGGTGCATGGCGCTACCTGATTGGTGATACGGTGCGATTTACATCGAAAGCCCTGGGCGAAATTGTAATTACCGGTCGAACCAAGCAGTTTCTGAGCCTTTGCGGCGAACACATTTCGCAGGAAAACCTGAACCATGCCGTCGAAATGCTCTCGAAGAAACTCAATGTCACAGTACGCGAGTTTGCCGTAGCCGGTGTGAAACACGAAAAAAGTATGTTTGCCCACAAATGGTACTTGGGAGTTGATGCGCCGCTGGATGCCAAACTGGCTGCACAGATACTCGACGAAAACCTGGGGATACTCAACGACGATTACCGCACCGAGCGGCTTCACGCCATCAGGGAAGTAACTGCCGAAGTAATGGATTCATCGGTATTTTACGAGTGGATGAAACAAGCCGGTAAAGAAGGCGGGCAGCATAAGTTTCCCCGTGTTTTAAAAGGTGAAAAACTTGAAAGCTGGATAGATTTCCTCGCGAAAAGGAAACCGGCAAAATAGGAAAAGGCGATTCCCTCAGGTTTCGCTTGTATTGAATGATAAAATATAAAATATGCAGCCCTGCATCCGGTTGAATTGATAATACCTTATTACGGTACCGGGTAGCTGGCTGCAAATTCCAATACGCTGTTATGCATCCCTTAATACAAGGAGCTATACTTGGATTAACATTGTCGGCACTGCTTGGCCCGGCCTTGTTCACCTTGTTGCAAACCAGCATACACCGGGGACTGAAATCAGGGATTTTCCTGGCTTTCGGAATTTTTCTTTCGGATGTAAGTGTGGTGTACCTTGCTTTCCTGGGTGCGCTGCAGTTAATCAGCCAGCGGAGCAATTACCTGATTGCCGGCATCATCGGCGGATCCATCCTGATAGGTTTCGGGATTTACACCTTCCTGCACAAAATACATATCGACAACAACAATAATCCTATCGAAATACGCGTACCCGGCCCGCTTACTTATGTGTTGAAAGGATTCTTCCTCAACATTATGAATCCTTTTGTTTGGTTTTTCTGGATTTCGGCCATGGTTGGCGTTAGTGCAAACTATGGGGTTGATAAGCACGGGATTATGTTCTTTTTTATAGGAACCTTATGTACTGTATTTGGTTCGGATGTGCTGAAAGTTTTTATTGCACATCGCATCAAGTCGCACCTGAAGGCCAACATACTTGTGAGGGTTAACCACTTTGTAGGAGTGTTGCTTGTTTTGTTCGGAGTGTTCCTGATTATAAAGGTTTTTTTCAGGCTGTAATTAACAAGGGATTGAAAACATGCTGCCGGCAAAAGAATGGATCAAGCCTGACCAAAACAAAAAACCTTGCAATCCTTATTTGCTCAATATAGAATATTGCATTACTTTTGCAAACCATTTTGAGGCCCTGTAGTTCAACGGATAGAACGCCTGCCTGACTGCGTCAGCAGGCAGGGAAGTTTCCTAAACTTTAAAAACAAGTTCTCCATCTTTATCTTTTTTGTGATATGGTATATGTATATGCCCTAAGCAATTCTATAAACACAGAAGTGTATATAGGCATATCCTCAGACCCTGAACGGAGATTGAAAGAGCATAACCAGGGGAAAAGCAGGTATACCAAGGCTTATAAGCCGTGGAAAATATTTTATACGGAAGAATGTGACAGTTATGCCAGCGCCCGCCAACGTGAGCTGTATTACAAAACTACCACAGGCCGGCGTGAAATTAGAAAAAAGCTTTAAGAATACAATTTGCTCATTAAGGAATAATGAATTACTTTTGCAAACCATTTTGAGGCCCTGTAGTTCAACGGATAGAACGGAAGTTTCCTAAACTTTAAATACAGGTTCGATTCCTGTCGGGGCTACCAGAATTATATTTTATTTTACTTCTTTACTACCTTAAAGCCCTGTATTTTCAGGGCTTTTGTGTTATTCGGGCAGTATGCAACCCATTCAAATTTTATTAATTTCTGCTGTTATAATTCAGCTGGTTACTAATATCAGAATTTAAAGCTTATATTTTTTTGATGTGACCGCTGGTTTTTTTAATGATACGTGTCTTTGTATTCAACTAATCTATTTTAAAACCCCCGAATATGAAATCAATTGTAAAATTAGTTTTCACAGCAGCTGTTGTGTTAATTTTCGCTTCTCGGTCGGAAGCCCAAAACATGAAATCAACTTCAACACAAGTGCCCCCCAAAAAGGCAATCCAATCATCACAAGGTAATTTTGTTGACCAAAATGGGGACGGAATATGTGATAACCGTGCATTATATGGTAATAAGCCAGGTGTGCGGTGCAGGAACACACAAGGCTATCATAACAGGAATGGCCAGGGTCAGGGAAATGTCCAGCGTACCTGTTATCGACGCAAGTAACATATTGTTAATCATGGTTTAAAACAATACCTTTGGATTCAGGTAAAAAAATGATTTGAGCCAATCGATAATACAGACTTTAACCTGTATAAATAACCTCTATTTTTCGAGTTTTGATGACCGATAAAGAGCTAATTAACGGCATAGTAAACAAAAACAAGCAAGCCATACAATATCTTGTAAGCATGTATCACAAGCGGGTTATTATTACGGCTTATCATTTTGTACACAATATGGATGATGCAGAAGACCTTGCCCAGGATGTATGTATCGAAATTCTGCAATCAGCTGGCTCCTTTAGGGGCGAGTCATCCTTGTCTGCCTGGATTTACAGGCTTACAGTGAACAAGGCACTCAATTTTATTAGAAAAAACAGAAGAAAGCAACTAGTCAGCCAGTTTGAATCATTGTTCAGAAGAGGAGAGAAAATTGACAACCCTGCTATTACCGAACCTGCCTTGTACGACAATTCATTCGACAATTCTGAACGAAAACAAATTTTGGATAATGCCATAAACAGCTTACCCGAAAACCAGAAAACAGCATTTATTCTCAATAAATATGAAGAATTGTCGTACAAGGAAATTACCGAAATAATGAACCTTAGCCTGGCAAGTGTCGAATCATTATTACAGCGTGCCAGGCAGAACCTGCAAAAAAAGTTAATCGTTCAGTTTTCTGAATATTCAAATAAAAGATAACATGCAACACTGCGAATTACTGCAAAAAGATCTATTTGCTTATGTGGATAAGGAATTACCTCCTGACCGGGTACAGCATTTGGATCATCATATAAGTGAATGCGAAGAATGTAACAGGATTTTGACGGAGTTCAGAAGCATGATGGCTTTGATGGAAGAGCAGAAATCCATTGAACCCAGGCCCTTTGCCGCAGAACGTATCATGCAGGGAATAGAATCCAGGTTGGAGAAACGGCAAAAATCTGCCAGTTCTGTTTGCGGGAGGTTTTTACAGCCTGCTTTATTAACTTTAGGAGCTGCGGCATCCCTGGTAATAGGTTTTTTTATCGGTTCTGATTTTGCACATTCACATTCGCAATACACTCAAAACAATGAAAAGATTGAGGCAGTCAGAATCGATCTGAACGTGCCTGAATTTATGACTGACGATCACTTTCACTTTACAGAATAATCTACACATCCATGAATAATTTTAACAACAACCGCACAGTTTTCTGGATACTTATCTTCCTTGTGCTGATAAATATCACAGCATTAGCTACTTATTTCATCTATATGCGGAAACCAGCCAGCGAACCAGTACCTGGTTCAGGCTTTAAACATGGAATAGCGTTAACACAGGAATTATCCTTATCTCCTGACCAATCCCTCAAAGTAAATGAGATTAATGCAATCTACAAGGCTACGAGTGAGCCGATAGTAGCAGCTATCAGGGAGAAGAAAGCAGTTCTGTTGAAAGAACTATCAAAAGATAGTACGGATTTGGTCAAAGCAGAAAAACTCGCCGATGAAGTAGTAGCTGAGCAGAAAAAACTCCAAATGGCTAACATTAAACAATTCCTCGATCTTAAAAAAGTATGTACTCCGGAACAAACGCAGACCCTTTCACAAATTTATTCTGAATTATACGGCTGTGGAAACAAAGGCCAGGGGAAAGGGTATCGACATCGCTATGGCCAACAAAAAGACACTCCGAGGTAACCAGAATGCATAACCATCAGCTTTTTGCATCTGTAGTTTTGCCTTGCTTCATCATTACTGGGTAAAGACTTATGCTACACGTTAATCAAATTTTCGAAATTTGACAACAATTTTGATACAAGCCTCTGAATAGCTGATTATATAATTACTGTTTAATGGCTGATAAGCTGGCATGCACACGATAATGAATAGTAGTTTGAACCTTTTTTATGCTATCAAAAGTAAATATTGAATCCCTGTCATTTAGTAGCGTATTTCAAAACTAATCCAATAAAATGAGAAATACATTAAAGGAAAAGTTGTGCAATCTCAAGTATCGGCATGTTGAGGTATAATGCGAAAAAAAAATTCATATCAGAAGTCGGCCTAATTTTGCAGCATAATTAAAATCTATCTTTAAATGAAACATACTGTTGAAACCTTGTGGCATGGAGATATGAAATTTGATGCTGTTGTAAGTGGACATCACGTTATCATGGATGCACTGCCTGCTGTGGGCGGCAAGGATGAAGGAGCCCGTCCGAAAGAACTGATGCTAGCCTCTTTAGCCGGGTGCACTGGAATGGATGTGGTTTCGATACTTAAAAAAATGCGGGTCGAACTCCAGTATTTCAACATCCGGGTTGAAGCAGAGATGACCGATGAGCATCCGAAACATTATACCTCAATGCATATTATTTATGAGTTTAAAGGCGAAAGCCTTGATAAGGAAAAACTCAGTAAAGCAGTTACACTTTCGCAGGACCAATACTGTGGGGTTTCGGCTGCTTATCGTAAAGCTATGGGAATTACCTATGAGATTGTGATACAGTAACCTGTTTCAAATATCGCTAATACTTGTTGCTTTCGTATGATTCTGCACATCATTTCATTAATTAAAATATTACATGCAGTGTGATCCATGTGTTGTGATGCAAAATGAGTAAGTATAAAACAACGACAAAAAAAGCAGACATCTTCTTACTGTTAAAAATCAAACTGTCTGTCAAATTCCAGTAAAGAAATAAAAATATTATGAAAGAAACCTGTGAAAACGATACCCGCCCAAAGAGTTTTAATGAACTGATCCGTTCAGCCTATTTCTGGAAACCAGTGTCGGGAGTTATAGTTGGTGCAATCGGGGGATACCTGTATTATCACTTTGTAGGCTGCGCCTCCGGAGCATGCGGTATTACCAGTAACCCGTTTTCGAGTATGCTTTTCGGAGCTGCCATGGGATTTTTTATTGTTAACCGTCCATGCAAAACATGTTGATTTTTTGCATACCTTTACGATAATCACAACGCAATGGAAATCAAAGAAATAAATAACAGATATAGCGAACTGGCTGAATCAGACTGCTGCCTTTCGTGCGGTGGAGCAATCAATTACGCGGAACCTAAAATCGGTGAAGTATGTGTCGACCTGGGTAGTGGTCGCGGCACGGATGTACTTCGTATGGCCGAATCGGTTGGTAAAATAGGCTTCGTTTATGGCATCGATATTTCGGACGGGATGCTTGAGAAAGCCCGCCGTAATGCAGAAAAATTCGGCGTAACCAACGTCAGATTTGTACGCAGCGAACTCGAAAAACTCGAATTGCCCGATAACCTTGCCGACCTGGTCATCTCGAATTGCACCCTGAACCATGCCTCGGATAAACAGGCAGTATGGAACGAGATTTTCCGGATACTAAAAAAAGGAGGAAGATTTGTGATCAGCGATATTTATGCTACCAACGAAATTGCTGATGAATATCGGAATGATCCGGTGGCTGTGGCCGAATGTTGGGCAGGCTCTGTGACCCGTGCCGAATATATGCAACATTTGAAAAAGGCAGGTTTTGCTTCCGTCGAAATTCTTGAAGAATCAGCTCCATATGCCAAAGGAAATGCCGAAGTATGCAGTTTTACTATTGCCGGCAAAAAATCTACTGGCACCTGTGGTTGTGGCAATTAATGTAATTTTTGAAGATGAAGAAAGTTATAATTTTAATAATGTTAGGCTTCGCTTTATTGCTGACAAACTGCAATAACGCTCCAGATAGTGCCGGAAATACATCAGGCTCCATTGCTGCTCTGACAAACGAAACGTTTAAAGCAAATGTTTTCAACTACCCAATGAACCAGCAATGGAAATACGAAGGGGAATTACCGGCAGTGATTGATTTTTATGCAACCTGGTGCCCTCCATGCAAAAAACTATCTCCGCTGCTTGAAGACCTTGCGAGTAAATACAAGGGAAAGATTATATTTTACAAGGTTGATGTTGATGCTGAACACCAGCTTGCACAGAGTATGGGTATAACGAGCATGCCGACATTGCTTTTTATACCGGTTAAAGGGCAGCCTCAGCTATCAGTTGGCCTGGTTCCGAATGAAACGCTGGAGAAAATGATACATGAAATCTTATTAGTTAATTAAACACTTAGCACTTCTTACTATGAAAAGTCTTGTGAAAAAAAAGGTTGAAACACCAAAGGCAAACACTAAAAAAGTAGCTCAATGCTGCGCAAAAACATCAAAAACCGTTGTTGGTTGTCATGATTAACAAACGGTTTACAGGTAATTGGCTTGTGAAAATTTCTTGGATCCACAGGTCGTAAATTAAGACAGGGAAACATGCACTACTCAAAGCACAATATATTCAGCCGAATTTCAGGATCAGAGAACTATTTTTTAGTTAACCTGCTTAGTGGTAGCGCTGATATTCTGAATCCGGCTGAAGGTAAAATGATCCTTGATCTGCTTGCAGGAGATAAAATTGACCCAGCCTTTCAGAAAAATCTGGCGGAACAGGGATACCTTGTGGAAAAAAGTGAAGAAGAGCAGCTTTACCGCAATAAATACCTCGATTTTATCGATACCCGCGACGACGATGAAATACAGTTGTTCTTTGTTCCTAATTACAGTTGCAATTTCGCCTGCACCTATTGCTACCAGGATGAGTATGTCAATTCGAAACAAGAACTTACTACCGACATCATTGATGCATTTTTCAGATACGTTAAAACGGAATTTGCAGGACGTAAGAAATACCTTACCATTTTTGGCGGTGAGCCATTGCTTAATTCGCCGAAACAAAAGGAAATGATAAATTACCTGCTTCGCCATGCTAACGCATCAGATATTGAAGTATGTTTTGTGACCAATGGCTATTCGCTGGCCGATTATATTGATATTTTGAAACAGGCCCGTATACGCGAAATCCAGGTGACCCTCGACGGTAAAGGAAATGTGCATGACAGACGCCGGTTTTTGAAGGGTGGCGGAGCAACTTTTGATAAAATTGTAGATGGAATTGATGCTTGCCTTTTAAATGAATTGCCGGTGAACCTCCGGATGGTTGTTGACAAGGAAAATATTGATGGTTTGCCTGAAATGGCTCGGTTTGCCATTGATAGGGGGTGGACAAAAAACAAGTATTTCAAAACGCAACTTGGCCGCAATTACGAACTCCATCATTGCCAGGCTGCAACTGATCAACTATTCACCCGTATTTCGTTATACGAAACAATATACAACCTGGTTAAAAAACACCCTTACATTACCGAATTTCACAAGCCAGCTTATTCCATTTCGAAATTTCTTGCCGAAAACGGGAACCTGCCTGATCCGCTTTTCGATGCCTGTCCGGCTTGCAAAACAGAATGGGCATTTGATTACACCGGTCAAATATTTTCCTGCACCGCTACTGTTGGCAAAGCAGGTGAATCACTGGGAACATTTTACCCCCAGGTTTCGCGCAAAGAGGAAATGATAAATGCCTGGGAAAGCCGCGATGTTACAGCAATTACCGAATGCAGTTCATGCAGTTTGCAGCTAGCTTGCGGCGGAGGTTGCGGGTCCGTTGCAAAAAATAGAACCGGCTCCGTTTGTTCGGCCGATTGCCGTCCTGTAAAAGAATTGCTGGAACTTGGGTTCTCGGCTTATTTCGAAGAACCTATCCTTTCAACTGAATGACCATCACTACCAGATTAATACATAAACAATGAAAGAAATTACTTCATCTGAATTTGATACCGAAGTTCTTGCCGGGGGCAAGGTTATCCTCGATTTCTATTCTACTGAATGTCCACCATGCGAAGCCTTAGCCCCCAAATTCGAAGGTTTGGCAAAACTGTATGGTAACGATATAAAATTTATCAAAATGTTTCGCCAGCAGAACAGGTCACTGGCTGAGAAATTGGGTGTTAAGTCGTCGCCAACGCTTCTGTTTTTTGATAATGGCGTTCAGGTTTCCGAAACGCTGACTGGTGGCATCAAACGCAGCGATATAATCAAAAGGCTTGATAGCATGCTGTCAGAAGAAAGGGTTAAGGAAATAAAAAAAGACATCAAACCTTCAATTTCTGAATTTGATGTGCTGATTCTGGGTGCTGGTCCGGGTGGACTAACAGCTGGTTTATATCTATGCCAGTCGAAGATCAATACAGTGCTCATTGATATTGCACTTCCCGGAGGGCACGTGTCAACCACTCACGAAGTATCAAATTATCCCGGGTTTATTGATCCTCAGCCCGGATACCTGCTTTCGCACAATATGTCGGAGCAAACCAAACTGTGCGGTACTATTTATAAAGTTGCCGTTGATGTATCGAAAATTGACCTTGAGAAAAAGGAAGTAGTTATCGATGAATTCGAAACTATCAAGGCAAGGAGAATCATTATTGCAACCGGCACTTCCCCCAACCTGATGGGCATACCCGGCGAACGTGAATTGAAAGGCAAAGGGATTTCGTATTGTGCAACCTGCGATGCTAAATATTATGTGGATAAAGAAGTAATAGTTATCGGAGGCGGAAATTCAGCCGTTGAAGAGGCCGATTTCATCAGCAAATTTGCCAGCAAAATCACCATGGTTCACCAGTTCGATGCTTTCACAGCCAATAAACAGGCGCAGGAAAAATTGTTCGCCAATCCTAAAATCAATGTTCTTTTTGGTCACGAACCCAGATCATTCTCCCGTGAAGGTGATAAAATGATAACAACGGTTGAAGATTTAAAATCCAATAAAGTAAATACACTGGTAAGCGACGGCGTCTTTGTATTTATCGGGATGAAACCAAATATTGACTTATTCAGGGACAAACTGAAACTCGATAATTGGGGTTACATTAAAGCTGATGAAGATATGCGCACAAGCATGCCGGGGGTATATGCTGTTGGTGATGTAATCAGCAAAAAATACAGGCAGATTACCACGGCTGTTGCGGATGGAACCATAGCTGCAATTGCTATTGCAAAAGAATTAAGTTAACCTGAAAAAATTACAAACCATGAATGGAAACCAATTAATCATTGAGCAGGTAAGCCCTTTCGATGTGCCTACTACAGTTGAAAAACTCATTGCTGATGCCTTGAAAAGAGACTGGCAGAATCCTGCTAACCACAATCTTCAACAATCATTGGCAAAATCAGGTAAAGAAGTCAGGCCGGTACAGGTCGTAGAAATCTGTAAAGCAGATTATTCAGGAAAGATGCTCGAAAAAAGCGATGAAAGAATCAGTTCAATCCTGATGCCTTGCCGGATATCGGTTTACGAGAAAGAAGATGGGAAAACTTATGTAACACTGCTCAACATGGCAGCAATGGCTACTGGCTTGCCTGCCGATATTGAATCCGCTATCAAAAATGCTTCCAGTGAAACTTTCGATATCGTTAAATCGGTGATCGGGCCTTTCAGGTAAAAAGCATTTATCGTTGTCTGTTTAATTCGGAGTAAACCCGAACGCATTAGCATTCTCTTTATAACATTAGCTGTTAATCCGGCATTTTGATAAGCGTACGGATTATACGGCAGGTTAGACTTTTGCCTGGAATGTGATTGCATGAATTGCATTTTAATTTAATATAAAGGCATATGAAATGAAAAAAGTATTAATTCTCGGTGGCGGTTTTGCCGGTATACAAACAGCTATTGAACTTCAGAAAAAGGGAATTTTCGATATTACCCTGGTCTCTGAACGTGATTATTTATATCTGTATCCCATTTCTATCTGGGTTCCTGTTCATAAGAAAGAATTCAATGATATAAAAGTGCCTTTGGCAAGTATTCAGAAGAAATATCCGTTCCGCTTGGTTATTGATCGGGTAACTCAGATTCAGGCAGCTGACAATCAGGTGTTTTGTGCTCAGCAAACTTTAACCTACGATTACCTGGTTGTTGCATTGGGAGCAGAAAAAATTCAGCATAAAGGCATTCATCATACGCTGTCAATTTGTGGCAAACCCGAAATGGCTCTTGAAATTCGCAACAAAATTGACGAACTGGTGCTAAAAGGCAGTGGGAGGATAGCCATCGGTTTTGGAGGAAATCCAAAAGATTCCTCGGCAGTTCGTGGAGGCCCTGCTTTCGAACTTGCATTTAATATTCATAATTATCTGAAGTCAAAAAAGCTCAGAAATAATTTTGAGCTAACTTTTTTTGCTCCTATGGATGAACCCGGAGCCCGCATGGGTAAAGGCGCATTGGCCATGATGGATAAAATGTTTACCAGCTATAAAATCGGTAAACGCTTTGGAAAAAAGATCAAGGAATTTGTAAATGATGGCGTAATTTTCGAAGACGATTCAAAACTTGTTTCCGATTTTACCA
Source organism: uncultured Bacteroidales bacterium (assembly GCA_937965665.1). GTDB lineage: Bacteria > Bacteroidota > Bacteroidia > Bacteroidales > UBA4417 > UBA4417. The sequence continues at coordinate 13,232 of CALCJE010000014.1, read as the reverse complement.
TGTTTATTGCTGCAGGAACAGGCCCTGCTCTTCTTCAAAACACTGATCTGCCGCTTTCCGAAGCCGGATTTATTAAAATTGATAATTCTGGCCAGGTACTTAAGTACCCAAATATTTTTGCCATAGGAGATGTTGCTGCACTTCAGGGGCCGGCTTGGACGGCAAAGCAGGGACATATTGCTGAGCTTATGGGGCGTATCGCGGCTTATAACATAACTGCAGTAGAAAAGGGAAGTAGTAAGCGGAAAGGATACCAGGAACACCTGAATATTTTATGCGTAATGGATACCGGTAAAGGAGCAGCCTTCGTGTTTCGCGATGGAAGCAGAGCCATCATGATCCCGATGCCGGTAATAGGACATTGGATGAAAAAAGGGTGGGCCGTCTATGCCCGACTCACTAAATTGGGGAAATTTCCTCGATTGCCGGGAATGTGAAATCGGAAAAACTGGTTAAAATTCGGTAATCTGCTAATCAAAAAAAACATGTTGAAATTACTTGTTGACAAACGAATTCTTATTCTTGCCCTTATGGCAGGTTTACTATATTACGGCATCTCGGTTTATCATATCTCGCTCTGGTATGTGCTGCTAGCAGGCGCTGCGCTTGGTATGGTTTTCGGGAAAGTTTTCTGCCGCTGGGTTTGCCCTTTGGGTTTAATGATGGAGTTTCTGATGGGCGCCAGTCCTGATAGTAAAATCAGAGGAATGTACCAGTATCACAAAATAGGTTGTCCTATTGCCTGGATTTCCGGCTGGCTGAATAAGTATTCGTTTTTCCGGATTAAGCTAAACAATGACAGTTGTAAAAATTGTGGCATCTGCGACAAGGAATGTTATATTGTTGCTATGGAGCCAACGAAGTATAGTTTATACAAACCCAAATTGGACCGGCCTGGCGAAAGCTTCACCTGTTCCAAATGTCTGAAATGTGTTGCAACATGCCCCAACGGCAGCTTAACCTATAAAGTCTGAGCCAAATGTAAATTAGTCATCCCGTATTCTCCCAACCGCTTACTCGTTACTTCTTACTTCTGTCTCCCGACTCCCGACTTCCGACCAAAAAATTAGACCAACATAATTACACAATCATGAAAGGCAACTTCGAAACCATAATCAACGATACAAAACCTGTTGTTGTAGATTTCCACGCATTGTGGTGCGGGCCATGCAAGGTTCAGTCTCCCATTTTAAAAGAGCTTGCGTCTGAACTTGGCGACCGTGTGAAAGTAATTAAAATAGATGTAGATCAAAATAATGCACTGGCGTCCCAATACCAGATTCAGAGTGTTCCTACCCTGATAATTTTTAAAGCCGGAAAGCCTGTCTGGAGGCATTCAGGAGTTGTGAGCAAAGGTGATTTGTATAGAGTGTTAATGCAGAATTTATAGGCAGGCTATGACCGAAAATAAAAACCATTGGTACGATGGCTGGTTTTACGACACAATTATTGCACCTAACCAGGATAAGTTATTCAGTCAAATAGAAAAACTTATTGAGCCAAAATCTTCGATAATTGATGTCGGTTGTGGAACCGGGCGGTTAGCTTTCAGGCTTTCAGCTAAATGCAGATCTGTTTTAGGAATTGATTTATCTAAACGGAATATTAACAGGGCGCAGCTTCAATTATTCAGACGACCCAGCTATAAGATTTCATTTCAGCATAGAAGCCTTCGCGATATTATTAATGTCGATCATTCATATTTTGATTACGCTGTATTGACTTATGTTATCCATGAAGTGAATGAAGATGAACGGTTAAATCTTTTGAACGAATTAGCACAGGTAGCAGATAAGATTATCATTGGTGATTATCTGGTTCCAAAACAAAACAGGCTTGCCAACCGTTTAACAGAAGTAATTGAGTATATTGCAGGCAGTGAGCATTTCAGAAACTACAAAAACTATTTGTCCAATGGAGGCATTTATTCTCTGGCAGAAAAAGCTGGTTTGAAAATCATTATTGAAACATCAAATCAACCTTCAACAAATCATATAGTTGTATTAAGCAAGTAACAGATATTGATTCAATTCAAAGTAAGACAAATAGCCACATGAGCGAATTCGATTTAAAAGCAAACGATTGGGATAAAAATTTAGTTAACATCGAACGTGCCCGCGAAATCGCAAACCAATTACTGGAAATAATTCCTTTCAAGCCAGGTATGAAAGTCATGGAATTTGGCGCAGGAACAGCCTTGCTAAGTTTTATGCTTGAAGATTTGTTTACATCCGTTACTCTTATTGATAACTCTGAGGAAATGATAAGGATTTGCAATGAGAAAATTGTACAAACCAAATCAACCCATATTAAGGCTTTAAAAATTGACCTCGAAACTGAGTATTTTGAGGATAAATTCGATTTAATATATACCCAGATGGCATTTCACCACGTCTCGGATATTGGTAGAATTGTTCATACCCTGCACCACTTGCTGAAAGACGGCGGAATGTTGGCAATTGCGGATCTTTACCCTGAAGATGGTTCATTTCATGGCGAAGGATTTACAGGACATCTTGGGTTCGATCCGGTATGGCTCTCTACATTATTGAACCAATCCGGATTTGAGAATGTCACCTTCAAGGAATGCTTTGTTCAGAAGATAATTGAATTTGATGGAAAGGAGAAAGATTATCCCGTCTTTCTTATGATTGCCTCTAAAATTTCCGAATAATACTTTCTCTAATCAGCATTTGAATCATGGCAGATGCGGTAGTTCCAACAAATAGTCAGTAAGCTAAACTCCTGGTTTGCTTTTGGCTGCCGAACAAGGAATTCAGCCATCAAAACTATACGGATACAGTCCCAATAAATAGTTTAATATCTGAAGTAACAACAAAGTTAGAAATAAATATTGAAGAAGTAAATTGGGTTTAGCAGTTAATTTTGTCATCAGGCGACAGTATGATAATGCGCCTTATTTCCGGGTAAACTATTCAATCCTTGCTACCGAAAACACATCAACTCCATTCTCTTTTACCATTTGCATAGCCGGTTGATTCTGCATAATGGCACCACCCCAATAGTTATGATCATAGATATACGGCGTTTTAAACCAGCTATCCACGTTCATAATGATTTCAATATTACGTGTTTTGTTTTCTTCAACAATAAAAGCAGAATTGGGCAGCTTAACGCCAAAGTAATTCTGCACAAACGCATAAATCGAATCTACTTCGATCACATTACTCTTGTATAATTGCCCTATTCCCAGGTGAAAAGCGAAATTTTTTATTATATTGGTTTTATCCTTCCAACTCCCGTTAATCATCATATAATGATAACCGCCACCCAGTACATCGGGCCACATCATATTCACTTCTGGTGGATTGACAAACCGGAACGATTGGTTTTTTTCTTTTGTGATCCCGAAGATAAATGAAACCGAATCATAAGCTCCTGTAGCAACATCATCATATACAACCCAGGTAAGTGTTGATGGGATGTCAATATCCACATAATGAATATCAGTCCAGTCGCTAATAAGTCTGGTAGTCCCATCTGATTTGTGAAGTGTCACATCCGATATAAAATACATAAGTTGGTTAATTTGATATGGGTTTCCTGCTGCATTCATATATTTCATCTTATCTTTCTCAAGCGGTAATCCATCCACAAGGTGGGTAAACCTAAATGAAATATGCCCCGTCGTTTTACCGGCATCAGGCGTATCATTATTACATGATATATCCATGAACATTAAAGCTCCCAGGATTACCAAGATATTCAAGGCATATTTCATTTTCATCAGATGGATATATTTAGATTCACAAAAAACACTCTGCCCGGTTCATACAATTTCTCAGTTGAACCAATAATTTTCCGGTTCAGATGTTCGTAATACGAAACATCAAAGATATTGTTTACCCCGGCATTGATATCAATATTCTTACTCACCTTGTAAGCAACCGAAAAATTCAGAACAGAGAATCCCGGTGTTTCAGGCTCATATAAAGCATCTGATACATGGTGCTGGGCAGCTACCAAACGATACGAAATTTTGGGGACAAGTTTCCCGTGTAACAAACGATAGTTTACACTGAGTGTTGTTTCAAAAGGCGGTATTTCAGGCAACGCATCGTTTTTAATAACTGTATCTCCTGTAACCTGGCCGGCTTTGATTATGTACTTGGTTACTTCTGGAATCCGTCCATAAGTAAGTGCTGCTATCACATTTACTCCGAGTTTATAAGCCTGCGGAGAGGTATAGCCCAGCTCGAAACCCGTAAAAGTTGCGTTATCAACATTTACAAATTGTTTCACCCCAGGCGCGCCAAGTGTTGCAGGCATAATAACCGACGAAGGCAGCATTTCTGCCGAAATGTAATCCTTTACATGCGAGTAAAAACCGTTCACATATATGCTTCCGAGTTTCATATCCGAGTATTTAACTGTAAGATCAACTTCGTTGTTTGTCTCAGGTTTAAGCTGTGGATTGCCCAGGTAGTCATAATTATCGTACCCTACACTGAGCAGTTTAATATACCGTTCGAGCATATTCGGGCTTCGTGTTCCACGGGCAATGGATGAAGACACCGAAAGCTTTTCAGTTATTTTATGCGTTAATCCCAGGTTGGCACTTAGGTTTACAAATTGCGAAGTGGTTTCATTAAAATATTCAACACCATTTTTAATCAGCTTCAGAGTATCTTCCGAATCAGCCTTGTTAAAATCAATCCGCATTGCCGCATCAAGTTTGAAGGATTTGAAACTGGTATTATAACCTGCAAACAAACCTCCATTCTGAATAACGGCCTTATTCCAGAGATTAAATCTTTTTGTAGAAGCCGTACCCATCATCAGCATAGTCATGTTCCGGACACCATCTTTATATATGTTTTCAAAATCCATGCCTGCTGAAAAATTCTGATTCTTTATTTTCATTCCCAGAATAGCATTTCCACCTGTATTTATTGCGTCTACATCAGCCACCATTTGTTTTGCTTGCCAGGTCTCACGGTTGCTGTTATCCATCAGGTGGTTAACATCTGTTCGGTACACCTTAACATCCAGTGTTTTTATTACCGCTGAAATATTCTTTGCCGAATAGTCCATGGACATCATCCGGGTATCATCGCTTTTTTCATCCATGGTAAGTGCCGGGAACATCACATCACGGCTGTGAGATTCGCTGTACGAGGCCAGAATACTCTGCTTATCCGTGATGGCCCATCCTACTTTCGCGCCATAATTGTACTTCGTAAACGATGTGTTATAGGTCGTTGTTTCACCATCAGATTTTCCGCTGCTGTAGTCACCATACTTACGGTATCCGCCCGATGCCCGGAAATACACTTTGCTGTTACCACCTTGCAATGAAAAATATTCCTTTACCCCGTCCCAATTGGTTTCGTAACCGAACATTGCATTTCCGTGAATCTCAAATTTCGCATACGGATGCGGATCTTCAGTTTGCAGATCGATTACTCCACCCAACGAAGGTCCATAATTTAGGAAGAAAGGACCTTTCACAACATTAATCTGTGAGAGATCCTCAACTTCCACATGTGCCGAAACCGGGTCCATTCGGTTCGGACAGCCATTTTCGATTTTCATACCACCATCCATAACTACGTTCAGCTGGCTGAATTTGAAACCGCGAACAACAGGATCAATGTCTCCGCCTCCTTTACGTATACCAGAAACGTTTGGGAAACTGCGTAGGTAATCCCCTACATCGCGGGTCGAAACCGACTGCATAATTTCCTTCGAAACCTGGGTTGATACAAATGGCGTTCGTTTAACAAGGGTATCAGTGATCACAACACCTCCAAGCACTATGGTATCACTTAGATGTTGCGCCCTGTTTTGTGCCGCAAGCAGCAGAAAACAGCTTATAAACAAGTAAATTTTCTTTTTCATATTAAAGCAAATTCGTTATAATGATTTAAATAAGCACATACACACCATCCCTATTCAGGTCAGTGCAATAATTTACTTAGTGTGTCCTCTCCCTGGGAACAGGGAGATACAGAGAGGAAAACGTTACTTTAAAAGTAAAAAGGTTTACATCTATGAATAAATAATAACCAATGTCCAATGAAGAATTATCTGTGATAAATTCAACAATGCAACATCTGTTCTTTGAGGGGAAAATACCTTCAGTATTACTTGTACTGAATTGTAAACTCTCACTTTACTCAGCAATAATATTACTTGAAAGGTTCCTGAACTATAGGGATACAGGCGTTTTCGGAGGCACAAAAACGGCATCAACCGCCAATAACTGAAAATTAGTAGAATTGATTATCATATAATGAATTTCTTTTTTTTGAAGAAACGGTTGCCAGGCTTTCGAGACCAGGAACTCATCTGTGTCTCTTAATTGTATTCTTTTTTCTGTGTTTTTCGATTCACTTTCTGTATTAGTACCGGCCTTTTTAAGTTGTTTCACCAGATAACATTTCCCTTTGCAGCAACTTTTAGGCTCATTTTTATTCATACAAAGATACTTTGCGATATATTCCTTGTGGATCAAATAGTCAATAACAGGAATTACCGGTATAATTATATACGCGGCCAGTACTATGAGCAGAAAACTCGGTACTATTATGGATTTCATTGTAAACGTTGAAGGGCAAATTTACATAGATGATTCCAATACTCGTGGTTCAATTCTTAGGCTAAGATATATAATAAAAGCACTTTCTGACCGACTTGTTAACAGTATATATCAACATTGCCAGCCCATAATTCCATATCCAGACATTCAATCAATGTGGATATGGGTCCAGCTTCAACCCCGCTTGATTGTCTTGATTTCAGACTTATTAAGTAAGAATTTCGTTTTTTTTAAACGAATCGTATATGAAGTAGCGCTTACAAATCTTTATCCTGAACAATCAGCGAAGAAACCACTTCAAATGCCGGAGGATCAGCAATAGCGCGTTTCACGGCACACAGATCGGCAGCACTTATAACTGCATTCCTGTATTTTTCAGGAAAATCAGCTGGCAGTTGAATATCCAGTTTGATTTTTGAGGGTAAGCGTTTCTGCATGTCATAATCAATGGTCTGAATGATTTTAATGGTATTTGTAGGAATGCTACGTTGATTGCAGAAGGAATTGACATAAATACCAGCGCAAGTTCCGATGGAGGCAAGGAAAAGATCAAAGGGAGCTGGTGCTGAGTTAGTGCCACCGCCAGCTTCGGGCTGATCTGTCTGAATATCATGGCCTTTAAAATGTGCCGTAATTATCTTACCACCGTCAAATGTAATTTCCATTTCCATAGTATGACTTCTGTATAAATGATTAAGTTTTTGTTTTAGCTCTAATTAACTGGCAAGATCAAATTTCTGTTTCAGAAAAGCATTAGAAAGAATCTCTTTATGGTTGGGCACTTACAAATGCTTCTGCTTTAGGCAGTATTTTCAATTATTGAGGATTAATTTGAGTGACTACATTGGTGTCCACTACCCTCTGCCTTGTGAGTTTCATGTTGATGGCAACTTTCACCACTATCGATAATCGAACCGGCTATAAAGTTCTTCACAATTTCTGTAGCATCACCTGAACATCCCCTTACAACCAAAATACCTGAATTAGCCAACACATTAATTGCTCCACCGCCTATCCCACCGGCCAGCAAAATCTCAACTCCATCTGCAGCCAATACACCTGCGATATTTGATTTACATCCACATCCTTGTATTGATGGAATAGTTTTCATTTTGGTTATTTCGCCTTGAGCCGAAATGCTGAAGACCCTATAAAACTCACAATGGCCGAAATGTTCATCAACCTGGTTATCACTCGTAACCGGAACTGCTATTTTCATGACATTCTTTTGATTATGTTAATTTAATGATTTGAATTAATGTTTAAGCCTTTATTTATTAATGCCTTGCAACGGAGCATGATTAAATTTCCGGTCTTTTACTACAAAAGTTGTAAAGTCCATGCCCAGGTTCCGGTGTAGTAAAATATCATGACCCAGGCAAATACCAACAACAATTGTTAATTCAACCTTCTCGGCATTAAGTTGCTCTGCTTGCCCCAGAGGATTACACGAAACTTTGTGAATGCAACTGTCAGAATTTACCTCGCTTTGCTTCAAGCCGCCAACACTACATGAAACAGCTGTGACATCAAACCATTCATCAATTAAAACGGATTCAATCTCTTTTGCCTGCTTTTCCATGCCATAACAATAGGCTATGCCCAACTTCTGGTAGTTCATACGTTTGGCAAATTGAATAATTTCCTCCATACGCGAAAGCGTTCCAGCCCTTCCTGAATCGACCAATTCTGCTGCTGCTTTTACAATTTCACTGTGAGAAGTATCGTGGTATTGTTTGATAAGTTCAGATTTTACGAAACTCTCGCGATCACAGGATGTTTGCTGTTTCCTGCATACCTTATCTTCACAAGTTGTACAGTTCATGGTAACTCATTTAAGTTTACTAACTCAGCGTTCCCATAGGAAGAGCAATTCTTACATTTAGTGTGTTTTTCAAGTCCATCAATTAATTTGAAGCATTTTTTACACTTATACCATTGTTTCTCAAATTCGACATTGCCTCCTTCAATTGCAATCGCCTTGCATTCCACAAAGGCTTGTGCTATTTTTTTCAAAGCACAATTGTATATCCTGGTAAAAGTTGGTCTTGAAATATCCATCTTTTCGGCTGCCACTTCTTGTGGAAGGTTCATATAGTTTACCAGGTTTATGCTTTCATATTCATCGTATTGTAGTTTTACTACATCAAGCTCGCACAAAGGCATTCCAAATGGCTTAAATCCTGCCATTTTAGGTGGATTTAGAATTTTACGATTTCTGATTGGCCTGGCCATACCTGATAATTTATCGATATAAAGTGCAAAGATAATGAACGTGCGTTCATTAAACTAATAATTCAATAAGTTAAAACTGTTATTTCTGCTTTCTCATAATCTTGATGTAGAACCAATAATTATTTTACTTGCTCCCGCTGGTTTCAACTAATTTGAGTGTCTAATATTTATTATTAACCTCAAAATAATATAAATATGAAATCGCTGAAAAGAAGTTTAATCCTGTTCATCCTGATGGCTGGAGGAGTATTTGCATTTTCACAATACACCAAAGAAAAAGTAAATGATGGGTTACAAAGTCAATCTGACACTAAATCAATTAGTCAGGGAACAATTAGCCAGACTGGAAACGGCAATGGCATGGGTGTTTGTACCTGCAATGGTTATGGAAGTGGAAATGGAAATAACAATGGAAATAACAATGGGAAAGGAAATAGGGGCCCCGGATCAGAATATTTATTTAGCTGTATCACTTCACTGCCTGTTGAATCTTTAAGTACTTCTGAGATTAGTGCATTGAAAATCATGCGCGAAGAAGAATTAATGGCGCATGATGTTTATGAGATGTTTTACTCATTGTACAAAATTCCTGTTTTCAATAATATTTCCCAGGCCGAAACACAGCATGCGGAGGCTGTAAAAACGTTGTTGCTCAAGTACAGCCTTCCTGATCCTGCTATAAATCATGTTGCAGGTGTCTTTGTAAATCCTGATCTACAGGCGTTATATACAAGCCTGGTTGCTCAGGGAAAAGCCTCCCTTACTGCAGCTTTAACTGTTGGTGCAACCATCGAAGATCTCGATATAAACGATCTTCACAATCATATTGCTGATGATGTTGATAATCAGGATATTTTATTTGTTTTTGGCAACCTCGAAAAAGGCTCACGCAATCATTTACGTTCCTTTAACAAGCTTCTTACCGCAAAAGGAATAACCTATACTCCCCAGTATATTTCCGCTGAATATTTCAACCAGATTATTTCAACCCCTCAGGAAACGGGTTCGGTTGAATGCCCTAACTGATAAATTCAGTTTTCATAAAAGTGCCTGTCAAAACTGGCAGGTGCTTTTATGACATTAAAGTTTAAATCTAAATCGAGGTCCTGGAGATCATTTGTTTACCAATAGCTGCTACAATCAATTCCTTAACACGCAGAAATGCATCCATTAGTTTGTAACAGTTCTGTAGGGAGAACCCTATAACCTGAAGGTTATTTTCCAATATTTTCTCCCCCGTTACTCCCTTGTATTTTTATTCTTTTCTTAGGTTAACAGCAATTACATATTCAATACATTTACTTTAAATAACCCAAACCATCCATTGTACACTTACTCCTGATAGATTGAGTAAAAAGCATGATTCAATTGATTATATAATACAAGTAATCAGTGAATTAACCTAACTTCAGATTTGAGCCATGAAAGCAATTACTTTGTTATTTACCCTTATCATTTTCGCATCATCGTTGTTCGGGCAGACAACTGTTCAGAAATATGATGTTCTTATCCGGTAAGCAGACTCTCTGTACCAGGCAAAAGATTGTAAGAACTCTGCTTTTGCGTTTTCTGATGCATTTAAAGCTACTGATGCGAAGATTACAGTAAATCATCGCTACAATGCAGCTTGTTCATGGGCTTTGGCGAACTACGCTGACAGCGCATTCTACAATTTAAATTATATTGCAACATCCATGAATTACACCAATTATGGAACCATTAAGTCAGATCCTGATCTAATACCACTTCATAATGATACCAAGTGGAATCCTTTGCTTGAAAAAGTGCTGGCTAATAAAAAGAAAGCCTTTCCCAATCTTGATTTAGTAGCGATAAACGGATTCAAGATTGAACTGGTTACTTATGGAATGGAAAACAACCAGAAGGGGAAACCAGTTATTGTATTTGAAAATGGCAGGGGTACTGATTTCGAATATTGGCTGCCAGTCATCAAAGAAGTATCAAAGGGGAATGCCACTTTCGCCTATAACCGCCCAAGAATAGGTAGTTCCGAAGATGACAATCAACTGCCGACAGTAGATCATATTCCCGATGTTCTAAGGCAAACGCTTCAAGCAAAAGGGCTGAATCCTCCATACATACTTGTAGGTCATTCCTGGGGTGCCGCTTATATTAGGACTTTCGCTTCATTATACCCGGATGAAATTGCAGGATTGATTTTTGTTGATCCTCACGACTTTGTGAAAAGCAAAGTGGGAGGAAGATCATGCTACAAGGAGATCGGGCTAACCCAAAAGCAGATCGATTCCCTTTTTGCCGAATACGACAAATCAGCAGATGAATATATGGCCCAGGGACCTAAGTTTGTAGTTGAAGAAATGAAAGCGCAAAGGGAATTCGGCAAGACAGGCTATGAACTCTGTAATCGGATTCCCTTACCCGATGTCCCAGTTCATTTCATAATGGCTGGAGGATATCCTTTTATTTATGAAAAAACAGCCGCTTTATATGATCATGAAAAAATGTTCAGAATAAACAATGATATAAAAATGGAAAATTGGCTTCAGCTGATTAATCCTCTCAAATTTGGAAAATTCTTTTATTGTTCCAACTCCGGACATATGATTCCGAAAGATGATCCAGATATTATAATTTCAAGTATAAAACTGGCTTTGAATGATTTTGAGCGGTTAAAAATAGAAAAAACAACCCTCAAGTAGTAATTTGTTGCAGACCAATTACCATCCAACCGGCAATATTAATTGGGCTAAGTGTTTTACCTTTCCTATTATTTATAGGGAAAAGCAAACCCCAGTCAAAAAATAAATAGGTCGTTCCTTCTGAAGTTGCAAATCTGACCGGAATTGTGTTTGCTGTATTAGCGATAATTATTCTATCGCTTTGAAAAACCATAAATTCACATCGATAATTGGGAAAACCAAAAACCCTTTAAACTTGAAGGTATTTCATACCCTAGATCAATTTCTATATTAAAGCATTATGTTTTCAATTTCCTGATGATTTCCATCGTTACTCTGATCTTTTCCTTTAATGCATTATAGTCTTTACTTTCAATAATTTCGTTAGTAATCAGTTGCGAGCCCATTCCTACACAAAAAACACCGGCCATAAACCATTTCAACAAATTTTCTTCGGTTGGCTCAACTCCGCCAGTAGGCATGATGTTTGTCCAGGGACATGGACCCTTGATACTTTCAACGAATTTTGGGCCACCAACCTGTTCTGCAGGAAATATTTTTACCACTTCTGCACCTAATTCTTCCGCAAAGCTTATTTCGGTAAGAGAACCACAACCGGGAGACCAGAAAATTTTTCGCCGGTTGCAAACTTTAGCCATGTCTTCATTCAAAACCGGTGAAACAATAAAATTTGCACCTGCCTGTATATATAAAGAAGTTGTTCCTGCATCCACTACTGAACCTACTCCCATGATCATTCCCGGCAGTTCTTTAATTGCATATTTATTAAGTTCCGCAAACACTTCATATGCAAAATCGCCCCGGTTCGTAAATTCAAAAACACGCACACCTCCGTCGTAACAGGCTTTAATTACATGTAAACAAACATCAACATCAGGGTGATAGAAAACAGGCACCAGTCCGGTTTCCTGCATTTTCAGTGCTACTTCAATTCGGGTATATTTTGCCATTTTGCATGTATGTTAAAGTCCAGATATTTATTTTTACACAGGTTTGTCATCTTTTTTGGAGGAATCGTTCCCTAAAAGCAAAACTTTCATTAGGCTATCGTAACACCCTTCCGGAACTATTTCCATTCATCAGGCTTTCGACCTCTTCTACTGATACCAGGTTAAAATCACCATGTATTGTGTGCTTCAGGCATGATGCAGCAACTGCGAAGTTCAAGGCTTGCTGATCGTTGCCGGGAAATGAAATCAAACCATAAATAAGGCCACCCATAAAACTATCACCGCCACCGACCCGGTCAACGATGTGTGTAATATCATATGTCGGTGCTTTAAAGAGCTTTTTGCCATCCCATAAAATACCGGACCAGCTGTTCTGGTTTGCATTGATTGATCCTCGGAGTGTAATAATTATTTTTTGAGCTTTCGGAAATCGATTCATTAATTGAGAGCAAACTGATTGATAGTCATCATGAGCCACATTTCCAAGAGACACCTCAGCGCCATCGGCTTTAATTCCAAAAACCAAATCGGCATCTTCTTCATTTCCAAGAATTATGTCGCATCCTGCAACAAGGCCGGGCATAACTTCGGAAGCTGTTTTCCCATATTTCCACAGATTTTTACGGAAATTCAGATCTGTCGAAACGGTTATGCCTAAACAATTTGCAACCTGAATGGCTTCATTTACAGTATCAGCAGCACTTTGTGATAAGGCAGGAGTAATGCCTGTCCAGTGAAACCATTGGGCGTTTTCAAATACTTTTTCCCATTTAATCATTCCCGGTTTAATTTCCGAGATGGAAG
>CALCJE010000013.1 GCA_937965665.1 uncultured Bacteroidales bacterium | reverse complement strand
CAAAGCTGGTTGAATGAATCCGGGTTTTATGTTTGGATGTTGTATTTCAGTTTAAAAATCGATTTTTCCCCTGAAAGCTACTGTTTTATTGGCCAGGTTTACACCTTCGAAACTAAATGCGCTGTCGTGCTCTGAGTTCCTGGTGAGTATAATTGAATCGCCAGGCAGGGTTTCTTTCATGAAATTTACACTCAGTTTCCGCGGATGGTTGTTCTTGTGGAAATCTAAATCAAAAGTATCCATCATCCAGTCGATGTAGCGGGTAGAAGTAACATGCCGGTTCAGGTCGAAGTCAAAATAACTGGTCTGGACTGTGAATGTCTTTCCTTCTTTTGTTGTGCTGAGTTTCAAAGGTGGTTCATTCAGCCCGTGTTTATGCTTCAGTTGTACAAACATTTCGGCTGCCAGTCCATCGAGGAGTTTGGGCTTTTTTGTTTCGGCATCAATGGCCAGCCAACCAGAAGTGGCGCGTGCAATTATATTTTCATTTTTATCCCTCACAATAAAATCACGCAGGTAGAGCGGGCCTTCGATGGTTTTGGGCCAGGTTTCAACTTCTGCTTCCCGGTTCCAGGCAAGCGGATGGTAAATCTCAAGTGTTAAGCGGCTGAGTACCCAGTACAGTTGTTGCTGGCGCAGTCCTTTAAATCCAAACCCGAGGCTCTCGGCCGACTGAATAGCCGATTGTATCAGCAGGTTAATCAGCCCCCCGAGCCGGAGCCGTATAGACATATCCGTATCAGCCGACGTGATAGTAAAATCGGAATACAATGTCAGGTCATTTTCGGTAAGTTCCATCATGATTTTATAATAACAATACCTATACTTGATTCAACAGTTATACATGTTCATCCTATGTTGACAGGCCAGTTTTTTATTTTGTAAGTTCAAAATTTGCTTCCAGGCAATCGTCGGAGTTGGTCCCGATAAATACTTTAAAATCGCCTGGTTCGGCCTTATACTGAAGATTTGCATTATAAAATGCAAGATCGCTTGCAGTAATCGTGAAATTAAGTATCCTGCTCTCGCCGGCTTTCAGGAAAACTTTACGGAAACCCTTGAGTTCTTTAAGCGGGCGGGTAATACTTCCCACCATATCACGGATGTAAAGTTGTGCAACTTCCGCTCCATCGGATTTGCCTGTATTGGTAAGCTTAACCGAAATATTCAGTGTTCCTCCGGATGAAAGTTTTTGTTTGTCGAGTTTCAGATCGCTATAACTGAAAGTAGTATAACTCAGCCCATAACCAAAAGGGTAAAGTGGCTGGTTTTGTACATCGATGTACTGGCTTTTGAACTTGTCGTTTTTATCTCCATAGTAAGGTCGCCCTGTATTTTTATGGTTGTAATAAATGGGTATCTGCCCGACATTAACCGGGAATGTCATTGTTAATTTTCCCGATGGATTTACTTTACCAAAAATTACATCTGCCACAGCATTACCGGTTTCGGTTCCACCATGCCAGGCCTCGAGGATAGCGGGAACATGCGCTGCTTCATATTCAATAGTCAGGGGCCGGCCATTAATCAGAACCAGGACCACGGGTTTGCCTGTTTGAAGTAATATTTTTAATAAGTCAAGCTGTCTGCCGGGCAATCCTATCTGGGAGCGTGATGAGGCTTCCCCGCTCAGATCGGACGGTTCGCCAAGTACGGCAACCACCACATCTGCCTTTGATGCAATATTATAGGCCTCATTCATCATTTCATCGTCGGTACGGGGATCAACAGCATCCTGGCCACTCACCCGCTTTAGAAACTCCCTGTCGGTGAGCAGGTTGCAGCCTTTGGCGTACGTTACGTCAGCGTTGTTTCCCAGCGCACTTTTTATACCCGATAATACTGAAACTGTATTTTTGGGATCCCTTGCCGCCGACCAGCAGCCGGTAACATCATGCTGTGCATCAGCAAGCGGACCAATCAGCGCAATGCTTTTTGATGGATCGAGCGGAAGTAGATGGTTTTCATTTTTAAGCAGCACCATCGATTGAGCCGCTGTTTTGCGGGCCTGTTCACGGTTTTCAGGCGTCAGGATCTCGGTTTTAGCCCTTTCGGGATTGGTATACCGGTAGGGGTCTTCGAATAAGCCCAGCTTATATTTGGCTTCCAGGATACGACGACAGGCGTCATCGATGGTTTTCTGGGTAATTTTACCTTCTGCAAGCAGTTGTTTGGCATGCAACAGGATACCCTCGTCGACCATGTCTATATCAACACCGGCATTCAGCGCCAGTGCTGATACCT
Source organism: uncultured Bacteroidales bacterium (assembly GCA_937965665.1). Classification (GTDB taxonomy): domain Bacteria; phylum Bacteroidota; class Bacteroidia; order Bacteroidales; family UBA4417; genus UBA4417. The sequence goes on along the minus strand of CALCJE010000013.1, from coordinate 12,434 downwards.
CTTTCAGATCCTTACCTACACCATGTTCGATAAGTTCCTTTACAGCTGTATAATCTGTAACTACAAAGCCGTTAAAACCCCACTGTTTACGAAGCAAGTCAGTCATCAGCCATTTGTTGGCAGTGGCAGGCACACCATTAATTTCGTTAAATGAACTCATGACGCTTCCTGCGCCGGCCTCAAACCCTGCCTGGTAGGGAGGCAGATATTCATTAAACATTTTTACCGGGCTCATATCAACCGTGTTGTAATCCCTTCCTGCTTCAGCAGCGCCGTAGAGCGCAAAATGTTTAATGCAGGCCATAATGGTATTATTTTTACTCAGGTCGTTACCCTGGTAGCCTTTAACCATAGCTTTGGCAACCTGCGAACCCAGGTAAGGGTCTTCGCCGGAACCTTCGGCAACACGACCCCAACGTGGATCGCGCGAAATATCAACCATGGGTGAGAATGTCCAGCAAATACCTTCGGCACTGGCTTCGGTAGCTGCCACCCGGGCTGATTTTTCAATAAGATCCATATCCCAGCTGCACGACATGGCCAATGGAAGCGGAAAAATAGTCTTAAATCCGTGTATCACATCCAAACCGAATATCAGCGGGATTTTCAAACGACTTTCTTCAACGGCCAATTTCTGTATATCACGAATTTTTTCGACGGATGTAACATTCATCACCGCGCCAATTTTACCTTCTTTAATTTTCTGACCGATGCCCGTGTTTTTCATGCTTCCGGTAACAATTTCGCCTGAACCGACCAGGTTAAGTTGCCCGATTTTTTCATCGATCGTCATTTTTTTCATGAGCGCATCAATGAACGTTTTCATTTTCTGGTCTTCGGCAACTGATTTTTTCTGGGCAAAAAGCACCAGGCTGCTCAGCATCAGCATGCACAGTGTAAGCGTAACCTTAAGTTTCATCTGTTAATTTTTGTTTTTTTATGAGTCACAAACCTGCCCGACGCAGGCTGGGAATTATGCCAGATTGATCAAAAAATCATGTTCCATGCCTGATGCAGGCACAGGTTGGTGTTTTTCACGATCATAGCTATTTGATGTGAATGGGTAAATTGCAATGTTCCTCTTTTAAATGAAAAATGATGCCGGGACAAGTTAAAGTTCGACTTTTACGGTATTGCTCTGTTTGTTTAACATGGATATAAATTTATCCTTGCTGATAATCGCTCCACCTCGCCGGTAATTGTTTTCCTCGTACGCAAAATTAATATCTTTTCCATTGATTGAAACGGCGCTGGGGCTGAAAGTTCCTTTTTTTACAGCATAGCTGAAAGTAACCGGGTAACCCAGGAAATTTAAGAAAGCAGAGACTCCGTCCATTTCGTAGGGAATCACAGGGTCAAGGATAATATTGCAAACATCGGTGCGCAAACCCAGCAATCGGGAAATTACCAGTGTGATATAAATGCCGGGGCCGCTTGAGTAAACGCGCCAACCACCACGCAGGGGGATATTTCCGGTTTTTATTTCATCGTAGCGTTGGTCGGCCTCGTAACGGCTTTTAAAAGCAACATCGGAGCTGCTGTAATAGCAATTTGCCTGGCGGATATCACCGCAGGGAACAACCTGCCTGTATTCAACCGGGTTTGCCTGCCTGAGTGCTTTCACAAATGCATCGGCATTGCCCAGAATAGACTGCGATTCGGCATACCGGATATGCTCATGCACATACATGATACCGATTTCGCGCCCAAAATGGGTAGCACTTTCGGCGCGCTGGAAAATGGATTGTATGCCTCCTTTATATTTCAGCGGGCGATCCATCAGCCTGGCTCCATCAGGCCCTTTCAGGTATTTGTCGATGATTTCCTGGTGATGCTGAGCCTGCTCCCGGGTAAAAATTCCGCTGATTATACCCCGATCCATAGGAAGGATGCTGTATTTAATGCCTGTAATGTTATCGCTTGGGTGAAGCAAAACACTGATGCTTCCGTCTTTTTCAACCAGGCCATAACCAGCAACCACCCCATCTTTAACAAGGTGTTCATTAAAATCGGTTTTAATGCGGGCACAGGTCTCGTTTAATACCTTGGCTTTGTCAAGATTTCCGGTTTTCTCGAATACATGCTGGTATTCGGCAAAAGCCTGGTAGTTCATTTCAACCGTCCAGCTCGAGATCATGCGGCCGGCCAGTTCCTTGCTTACCGGCTGCAGCGAATCGTTCCAGTCGCCACCGCCAAAAGGAACAAAAGCAGTGCCCGGGATATACGAATCTGTAATCATGCGGATAAGCCTGTCGATATGTTCGCTGAGTGGCGTTTTTTCGGCAAGGGAAACTCCTTTTTCATGGTAATAGGGCAGGATCTCATCCAGGAATTTTATATCGCCAGTTACTTTAATATAGCTTCCCAGGGCGATAATGCACCAGTAATATACATCACCATGGCAATCGGCGGCACGCACATTAAAATAACTGTCGAACATCCACCACTGTGGCCAGTCGCCTGCAGGATTCTGGTTCGAAAAAAGGGTGCGAAGAACCTGCTTTGCTTCATTATATTTCTGTAAGGTAAGCAGCAGGTCGAACGGCCCCTGCGAGACATCGCGGGTACCCCATGCAGCACCACCAAATTGTTCGAGCCCATGCGGCGTAAGGAAATGGGTAACGGCATTCATACAATACCAGGGCATTATTTCCTGTATGGCATGTAAATCTGTATGGTTACCTTTCAGTGAGAGGCCCAGGCTCATGTCTTTAAGTGCTTCCCGGGCATTAAGGCAATCGAAATCAAATTGCTGGTCGTTATTTTTAATTTTTTCGATCGGTACTGCGACACAAACTTCGCCCACGAAACTCATCGAAAATAGGTCGGTTGATTTTACACCAATTGTAAAGAATGAGCCTCCGCGGCTAATCGAATCTTTGTAAAGTGCTTCATCCCCATGGGTGGTATAGTCACCATCGCTGTTCACAATAATCCGGAATTGCGCCTGTGGGAATTTGCCGGCAATCATACTTCCTGGATTGGGCCTGGCTACAAATTCGCCATCATTTGTTTCTGGCAACACTTTCCAGCCATTGCTCCGGTCGAAATGGTTAGTGATAAGTAGTTTTACCTGACTCCCGCTTAAAACCCCGAAATCCATATTCACCCTGGGCGAGGTTTTTGAAGTCCAGGTGCGAACCTGGAAAATATGATTTCCCGATTTATAAATCCAGCGGCAATGATTCAGCCCCATTTCGAAAGCCGATGGGATGCCCAGTAAATACACCCTGCCCCCGGTTTCAACAAATATGCGTTGCCCGGTTTCGGGCGAATCGTTAAACTGGCTTGTGCAGACCGAAAGAAGGATATTGAAATTTGTATTGCCTTGCGTAAGATGCGAATTGAAAACGCCGTAAGCGTAAGCCGTTGTTGATACAATGCTTTCGTCGGCAGTATAACCGGCCTGTGCCTGCATGATATGTCCGTGCGGTCGGTCGGCCAGCACTTCCTTGGTACGAAGCATAACATGGTTGCTTTCGCCATAAAAAAAGGAAAGCAATTTCCCGTTCTCGGTTTCGGCATGACGCATTTCCTTCCCGAAAAACTGAAAGAGTTCCTGCTCTGTAAGATCATCGACCGGTAACAATTCGGATTGCTGGAAGTTGTTGGCAGCATCAGGGTGAAATATATCCGGTGAATGAGAGATATTGTCCTGAAATTCTAAAAACATCGGTTCAATCCGATTCAAATCATTATCAGAAGTAGCATTGGGGTGATCGGGAAGGTACGATCCTACAAATGTGCTTTGATGCGATTCACCTTCAGCCAGGGGAAAAGGAGTTTCCTGAAGGGCTACCATTGATAATTCACCGGCATACTCGCCGCCAAACTTTTGAGCAAGAATTCCTTCGGGGATGCCGGTTTCGCGGAATGATTTGCCCAGGAACTGCATGCCATCGGTGCTTGCTGAGGCTGCTTTGTTTTTGCATGCCAGCATCAGCCAGGGATTACCGGTGGATTCCCGTGTATTTTGCCGGCAACACACTACGGAGCCGTATTGGTCGTGGTTCAGGATAATCCGCTCAATATACTGGCTAACATAATACTCGTTGATCATGTCATTGGTGATGGGCTTTAACCCCACATCCTGAACATAAATAAGGTCGAGTAGCGCCGGGCCTGCATTTACATTCGTGATGGAAATGTTCCACTGCCACGACAAGCTTTGAGGCGATAGTTTCAGTTCGCAGGTATAATCAAGTCCATCCCATTGGCCCCTGGCGACAAATACATTATTTTTTATCGCATAAGTGCTTTTACTCTGCGGGCCAAAAAGCGCTAAATAACTGGTAGTTCCTGATATTTTGCGCAGGAAAATATTTGCTCCGGATTTGGAAAACGGTGTAGCTGATTTTAGGCTGATGCGGATGGGATCAGCTTCAATATGTTTAACCAGGCCGTTTTCGAGAAATTCGAAAGAAAGGCCTTTGGGATTTTTGATAATCATTTAGCTTAATTTTATAGTGAGCATCATTTCACAGCGGTGTTTGTGCCGGTAAATAAAAGCGCTGCGTTTCTGGTCAAAAAAAGATTCAGCCGGTTCACCATCCAGGGTAGCTGAACTGATTTTTGCTATTTCCGGACCTTCAAAAACAATTTCACCAACCAGGTCGCGGTCGCCGTAAAGCGTAATTTCGATCTGACCACTGTTTTTTTGAATGTTCAGAATATCCGAAGTGCTGTGCAGTATTTTTAATCCTTCGGAAACCTCCAGGCACACCGGCGTTAGTATCCCGTAGATTGGGGGCAACAGCATTTCGCTTTGTGTATATGGCATCGGAATGGTTTCCCCGCTTCCGGGATGTGTGTAAGTGACGCTTCCTGAATGTTCCTCGTTGTAATAATTTGATACAAAAACAAGGGCTTCGTTTTTGCCGGTAAATCGTTCGCGTATGGCGATATTTGGGTTGCCGGCATTAGCCTGGCTGAGTCTGGCATTTGATCGGTTCAACAAGGCTTCATAAACAGGTTTCTGGCCCTCGGTATCGAACCCGATCCAGGTTCCCAGGTGAGTAAACGACCCGTTTCCGAATGATTTTGAAAAACCACAAACAGAATTGCGAAGTGTGCGGGCAATTATTTCTGCACCTGTTAACGTATCTTCGGAATACACGATCATCGGGTTGGCACATTTGATGTCCTGTAAGTTGAAAACATCAATCAATGGTGAATCAATAATTTCACTTCCCGCAGGATATACTGCAAGTGCATCGCGAATAATGGTACAGGGCTTTTGCGACATTTCACGATCGGGGAGGTATGGAAAAATTACCAGGTTTCCTCCGTTACGGGTATAATCAACCAGGGTTTGCTGGTCGGGTGCATTCATTTCATCGGTACTGAAAGCCCAAACCTGTTTGTATTGTTTCATTGTTTCAGCCGTTGCCTTGGTCAGGTCCATCATATCATAATCGATATTTAAAACCTGCAATACTTTAAGCAATCCGTCGAAATAGGCAGGCCGGCGTATGGCGGATGCGGTAAACTGCAATTCGCAGGCACCGTCAACAGGGCGTTCCAGCTCCGAGGCATAATAAGGCGGGTAAAAAAGCACACAGATTTCGGCCTTTCTTTCGGCTTCAACAATGATGCTTTCGGAAGTTTTAATAATCTTATTCATGCGCTTTACCAGCGGGAAAGCACTGCTGCGGTCGCCCTCGGGTGTAAGCGGGTTGTACCAGTAAAAAGTTGATCCCGAATAACCGGTATGCCTGTTGTTGCGGCCCTGCGAAAACATATAGTAGTTCCAGCCGGTAAGTCCGTTGGCTACGCTTGCTTTATAAAAAAGTTCCATTTCGCGTGGATTGGTTACCACATGGTATTCGCGTGAACCACTTTGAAATTCGGCAGCAAACAAGGGTTTGTTGCCTTGCATAGCCCGGGTGATGTCGTTTATAATCCTGTCGTCGTGCATGTTACGGTACGAGAGGAATTCAGGGATATGGTCAACCCCGAAAATGATTTCACTTTTATCGTGAAACAGGTCTTCGTACATGGTGATATTAACCGGAAACTCGTACCCGCTGCCATAAATCCAGCCGGGCAAGTTGTGGTACAAGGGCACATTTACACCCCGCTCCCTGGTCATCCGGGTAAGCATTCGCAGGTAATCGCCATAATAAGTCCGCCAGAAGCAGTGCCATTCGTAATCGCGGCCGCGGTCACTTTTCGACGCATATGGAAGTTTACCATCGGGTGGCAGTTCAACATCTTCGAAACCTGAATAATTGGTTCTCCACAGGCTGTTGAGTTCGGCGATGTTTGTAAATTTTCCCGATACATACGAAATGAAACGGGTTTTCACTGCCTCGCAATAATCGGCCTGGTGTGCCAGCCACGAGAAAACACCAATTTCATTACAAACCTGCAGCATGATAATGGGGCCTCCATTCGATAGCTGGTGTTTGCTGATGAATGGCATGATCTGATCATACCAGAGCGTTACTTTTTCAAGATATTTTTCGTTAAACAGGCTGATGCCGTCGCTCGGGAATATTTCGCCTTTGCTGTTTCTCATTTTGGCTTCTTCGCGATACTGGTTCATGAACCAGTCGGGTAAACCGGCCCCGCGATACTCGGCCAGGATAAATGGCCCCGGTTTAACAATACAATGTAATCCACGCGCCTGGCAGCGTTCGAGCCATCCCTGCAGGTCGCGCTCCGGGCCTGTGGAGCCATCAAAATCGAAAGTCCCTTCAACCGACTCATGAAATGCCCATGGCACATACGTACTCACCGTGGTGAGACCCGCTTCTTTTGCGGCATCAAGGTGCTTATCCCACAGTTCGCGTTTGATTCGGAAATAATGGATCTCGCCCGAATTAAGGAATACTTTTTTGTCGTTGAGGTAAAAATTGTTTTCTTGAATGGTAAATGTCATTATGGCTGGTATTTGGGGGAATTAATATTTGAATAGATTGTTTGGCGTTACGTGTTTCTGGTTTCTAATTCCGGGTTCCAGATTTCTGGTTTCTGGTTTCTGATTCCGGGTTCCATTTTCCAGGTTCACGATACCCGTCACTCAGCACTTAACATAAACACAAAACACTGAGCACTAAGCACTAAGCACCCTCATTTTTTGCAAGCTCCACATTTCTTTGTTTCAGCAAATCCTTGATTTCGTGCGATCGTTTCTCGGTTAGGCTATACCTGAGTACAAAGAAGATGGAGAATATGCTCAGCAAAATAGGCAGGCCGATCTCAACCACACGCATCATTAAAAGGGTATATGGCGATTGAATGGTAAGCTGAACAGTTTGGGTTTCGATGGCTTCGAGTTGTTTATCCAGTTGGTCTAGTGGAATGCCGGTATTTATTTTGGCAAGTTGTTGGTCAACGGCTTCGCTGTTTTGGATAATCCGGTTAAAATGATCCTTGCTTTTCTTTGTCTCAATCGATTTGCCCTTGAGGTGTGCTAGCAGTTCAAATGAATTCAGCCTGGCTTTTTCGAACTTGGGTTGAAGGATAAGCGGAATGGCTGATTTGAGTATTTTCTGTGTAAGTGAATCCGTACTTTTATCACCATCTTTTTGAAGTTGTGCTGATAGAATTTCCAGTTCACCAATGGTGTTTTTTGTGGATGTAATTACTTCAGCCAGTTTTTCCTTTCGCTGGTTTTTATAGGCGGCTACCTTTTGGTAGGCTTCATCCTGTTTTTTCACAGATTCTTTCTCCAGAACTTTTATGTACAGTTTCGACTCATCAATGGCTTCAGATATTTTTTTCTGAGTGTTATTGAATAGCGTTGTTTCGGTTCCGGCCAAGCCCTGATCGCCCTGCCAGTATTTGATGTCGCTTCTCAGTTCCCTGATATTGCCCTGCAGGCTGTCCACTTTTGTAACCTGTGTTTGGTCGAACATGGTAAAAACAATGAGCGCACCTGCTACCAGGCTGGCGAGGGCGGTTCCCATTTTTATAAACCACCAGAATACTGAGTAAAAGCTTCCTTCGGAGCGATAGCCCGTTTTCAGCTCATCTTCATCGCAGATATCGCCCACCATGCTTGAACCCAGCGTAAAGAAAAACAACATCCCCGCCGAAAGCAGTATGGTAGGGATTAGTACCAGATAAGGATAAGTAGGATTATAGCACACAATTTTTGATGCCTGTGCTACCACCATCAATGTAATTGCAATGATGAGTGTGTTGCGTTTCCCAAGTTTCGGGCTAATCCAGTTGAGCGGGAATACTGCAAGTACACCGGTAATAGCCCAGATGGTACCATTAATTCCCAGCAGCGTGGCTCCTGCAACCTTGTCGCCGCCATAGATGTAAAAAATCGGGATATACGAACCGAGCAGACTTACAAAATTGAAACCCATTGCCAGCGTAAAAATGGTGAGGGTAAGCATGATAAAATTGCGGTTGGTGGCCGTACGTTTCATGTCTGTCCAGAAAGGTGTTTTTTCCTGGGTGGATACTTTTTTAAATCCCGGTTCGCGTAACCTGAAAAACCACCAGAACGAAAGTGGAATTAAAATGGCAGCTATCATGATTGAAACATAGCGCATGCCATCTACTTCGTTGCCTCCCGGACCTTTAAAAATCTCCATGCTGGCCAGGGCAAACAGCCAGGGTGTGCTCATGGCAAAAAGGTTTCCGACAAAACTTTTGGCGCTGAAAAGCCGGGTACGCTCATGGTAATCAGTGGTCATTTCCATACCCAGCGCTCCGTGGGGAATCTCGAAAATATTAACTGCGGTAAAAAATATCAGCAGTGAAATCAGGATGTAAACAAGCTGAAATGCCTGGAAGCCCGAATCGGTAGGAAACCAGCTGTGTACCAGGTCACCTTTGGGTATCCACCAGATGACAACAAAGGAAAGTGCTACTGCTATGCCTCCCAGCAAAAGGTAAGGACGACGGCGCCCCCAGCGGGTACGCGTATTGTCCGAAAGATGACCGATGATGGGATCCGACAATGCATCCCAAAGCCGTGGGACAATCAGTATAGCGCCCAGCCAGAAAGCGCTCAATCCGAGGCTGATATTTCCCATTAAACCAACCAGTATTCCGGCAACGTTAAAAAGTGCAATCGGAATAATGCCTCCTGCACCATAGGCTGCCAGCTGCGAAAAACGAATTTTATCTTCCTCCCGTGTAACTTGGTTTGCCATAGTTTGTTCTTCCATGTGCGAAGTATAAATTGTAGGTTAGTAATATATAACTACTTCAGCCGGAAAGGCTTTGACAGCTATTTCCTTTGCATCGAACTCAGTGATTTCTTTTCCGTTTACCGTAACCCGTTTTGGTAGTGCGGAATGATTAAAGTTCCTGATTTTTATTCCGTTAGCCGGCAGTTTTACATTTCCTGTAATCGAAAACCGGTAGGTATTGCCTTCTTTTTTTATAGCATAGGAAATTTCACCGTAATACGTTGGCAGGTTGCTGATTGACATACCCTGGGGCGCATCAATCCAGTCCTGGTAAAGTGCCGATGCTAAAACAAGAGATTGGTCAAATTCATTTTCGTAAACAAACATGGAACGGATTGCATTTATGAAGTCGCTACCACACCAGGTGTGTGGCATATCGCCGATGTAGCCGGGATAACGTGGATCTTTCCAAATAACTTCCGGCCAATGATTCCAGGCATGGGGCCGCTGGTCGTTCAGGAAAAAAGCAATAAGTTCATGTGCACGTTCGGGCTGATCGAGGCTGATAAATGATCCGATCAGCCGGTTTTCATAGGGCGTATAGTTAACCCATTCTATTTTGCCATCGCGCCGGTTTTTAAAAAAATCGTAGTATTTGTCAAAAGTGTTGTACACCTGTGGCTTGGGCATATTTATCAGTTCGTTGCATGGCGTGAGCGCGATAGTTGTTGAGGTGGCATCGAAATCACCCAGTTCAACGCAACCGGGGATATAATCAATTTTTCGCTGTTTCATGGCCAACTGTAAAGAGTTGTACAGGTTTTCGCGGAAAGTGTCGCGGATTTTTTTTATCCGTTCGTAATTGGCCGTTTCGCCTAATATATTTTGAATTTCGGCTGCATCTTTTAATCCTTTCATGGTGAAAAAATTATCCCAGTACGAATGCATGGGTTTTGCCGAATAGCCTTCGTGGCTGATGGATTCGGGCACCAGGCCGTAAAAAGCGCGCAAACTGTCGTTCCCGTTCCTGTAGTAATCTGTCGATCGCTGGGCAACGAGTGCTTCAATGTAATCGACTGCTTTCAGCACATACTCGTTTTTTGATTTAAGGAAAGTGGTATCGTGTGTGAAATTGAAATATTCGCGTACCAGGTAAATCAGCTGGCCGTGGCTGTCGTTTTCAGGAACAGGATCAGGCCCACGATGATCGACCACACAGGGCACCTTGCCGTTTTCGTATTGAAAAGGCGCGTACCAGTTAATAAAATCTTTTACTTCGGTAACAATGCCCGATTTTAAGAGGGCTGAAGAGGTAAGTGCACCATCACGAATCCAGCTCCGCTCGTACGAACGCGATCCGGGTTGAATCCCAGCCTTATCCCTGTTGACCAAGACATATCCCAGGTTCGATTTGTAAGCGTTCACGATCCTGTCAGCCGAAGGCGGAAGGTTAAATTTTATGTGCCCAACTTCCGATTTCCAGAAATCAGCTGAAGCAGCAAATTCACCGGAAGTATTGGTGATGCTCAGTGAACCGTTAGTCGTGTTTTTATCGTAAAAGGGAACTGCTACATATAATTGAATAGTTTCACCAGCATCAATGTGCAATGAATATTTTACCACTCCGTTTGCCAGGCTGTTTTTATCTTCAGCCGATGTAGCCTGCGGCATTTTCCCGTTCCTGATCAAGGCTGGCAGGTTTCCGTCATCCGGGCCTGAAGCACCAAAAGCATCAAATTTTTTCTCAAAAAGTATCACTTTATCATCAACCAGCACATAATCGCTTTCCTGCCTGATGGATTTAATTTTTCCGGCCCCGCCTGTCATATCAGGAACTGGTAATAGGGATTCACCTGGTATGGCCGGATTAGAATATAAAATTCCAGATCCACGGGCTGGTTCGAGGTATTTTTAAACGAATAGCGGATATCGAGTTTTGAATTCTTATTGGCTTCGCCTGTGGCTGTAATGCTGGTGTTGAAGTCAATACCTTTCATTTGCCAGGTTACCGTTGGGATAAAATTAAAGTCGCGTGGTGTATCGGCTCCCAGTGATTGCGATGATTTCACGTTATGCCAGTTGTAAACGGAATCGCCGGTTTTAATCATGGGTTCAAGGCTAAAAAGGCCTTTGTCCACCTCAACCATTCCATCCTCGTTAATCATGGCTTCTTTCACATCGTTATTTACACCGGCGAGGGTCCAGTACGAAGCTTGTTCGAGGAAATAGCGGGGGAAATTACCAACCGGCGAATTTTTGGCTGCGTATATCAGGAAATCATTTTTGGTTAATGATTCTTTTACTGTCAGGAATTTTATTTCGCTTATGCCAAAGCCTTTTCCGCCAGCGCTTTTAATAAGGTTAATTTTAACAAAGCGGGCTTCGGTTTCTGCCATCCTGATAAAACTCACTTCATCATGGTTCGATTTTACGGAATAAGATTTCTCCCAGGTTTTGCCATCATTCGATAAAAAGATATCGAAACTGCTGGCGTAATGATCTTTGAGCCAGTTTAGCTGTAGTCCGCCAAACTCGCGGCGGGTTTTAAAATCGATGATAATATTCTGGTTATTAAGTCCTTTGCTTTTCCAGAATGTGCTTGTTGAATTATCTGTTATCAGGCCTGGCTGATGGTTTTGTGCCGATGAAGTTGCTCGTATAAAAGGGGTAGGGTAGGTGTTGGTTTCGGGCGGCAGCGGTTCAAATGTAAAATTATCGAGCCATATGGTTCCCTTGCCGCCAACAAAAGAAGCGATCGTAAATTCAACGCGGTCAATGCGTTTTATATGCTGATCGGAAGTAGGTCCCCAGGCAAAGCTGATATGCCTTTTTTTGATGGTGATCTTTTTCCATTCTGTCGGGAAATCGAAATTGCGGTTGTTTACCCACCATACGTTATTGCCGGTGCTGTCAATAAATTTTATCTCGAAATTATTGGCCGGTGACTGGGCTTTTATGTAAAATGTGAATTCGAAATTTTCGGGTAGATCAACCGGGAATAGCTTTTGTATGCCTCCGTAACCGGTTCCTTTTGTGAAGTCGTAATCAAAACGGATGGCATTGCCGGTTAATCCTTTCTCATTCGAAAGGTTTACATTAACACCATCGGATTTGTTAAACGACCAGCCGTTTTTGTTTTCGAATCCATCAAGTGTTCGTACCTGGGCAAATGTTCCCAGGGATACCGCGAACATGATGACCACGAGGGTCAGCCTGGTTATATTCAGATATTTCATCATTTATTTATTTTTTTTTCGGGGTCAGTTGCCTGCCCGTTGCAGGAGAGCGTTAATCCGGATTTTATCTCCTTTTCAGCCTGCTGCTGGCAGGGATTGC
>CALCJE010000012.1 GCA_937965665.1 uncultured Bacteroidales bacterium | reverse complement strand
AATTGAGTACCCAAACGCTTTATATTGCTTCAGGCATTGGGAAAATTAATCTCGACGGGATTGACTATTATGTAGTTTCCCCTGTTGTTCCGCTGGTTGCCGCAATGCAGCACCTCAAGGCAGGCGATACATTTTCGTTCCGTGGCACCTCGATGCAGATTCTCGAAATTTGCTAGATTGGGAATGCCTCGATCTGAACAGGTTTTTAAACAGAGAAATCGAAATTATCCTTCCTGGTTTTCGAATACACTTCGCGGCTGAAAATATAAAGCCTGGCCGGTTTATGGGCAACTCCAACCTGTTTTTCGTCGAGCGGAATCAGGTATTTCATACTCGAAATCTTTTTCCTGAAATTCCTTTTGTCGAATGTAGTTCCCAAAATTACTTCGTATAGTTTCTGCATCTGCGAAAGCGTAAACTTATCGGGCAAAAGCTCGAAGCCAATTGGTTTGTTTAAAAGTTCTATCCGCAGATGTTCGAGTGCTGATTCGATAATTTCGGCATGATCCATTACCAGGTCGGGAAGTTCATGCACCGGGTACCAGCTGGCATTATCGCTGAGTATAATTTCATCGTTTCTCTTTTCCGAAATATCTATTAATGAGTAATATGCAACAGTGATCACATGTTCTTCCGGGTGGTCGATCTGCCGAAGCCACACCAGGTCGCGTGGTTTTTTCTTCAAGCGGTCGGGCGAACCAAAGCTTTTAAACTGCTTGAGGTAAATATTGCTGAGCCCGGTATTCTCTTTCAGTATTCGTGCCGCTGCATCATCCAGGTCTTCATCAAGCAGCATTAGGTCGCCGGGGAGTTTGAGATCCGCGTATTCAATGCCATCGTCTGTAAAATTCCTCTCGATTAAGAGCACATTCAGATTTGTAAAGTCAAATCCAAAAACAACACAATCGACTGATACATTTGGAATTAGTCCTTCCTGCATAGTATTATTTGAGATCGTAAATGTATAAAAGCCACACTTATAATTTTCATTAAAAGTAATGGAATTATTAAATCAAAACAAAAGGTAAAATAATGTGATATACTTTAATTTTTACACATTTAAATTGATAAGCTAAAATGGTTAATCTGCAATTTATTTAAAAAGGAATCAGACAAGTGTGTTTTTCAACAGGCATAAACAAAAAAAGGCTGTCCTGTAAAGAACAACCTGATTTATGTGTGTAACACTGAAAAGTATTATTTACGTTTTTCTTTGATACGGGCTTTTTTACCTTTAAGGTCACGCAGGTAGAAAATCCTGGCACGGCGAACAGCACCACGCTTGTTGATTTCAATTTTATCAATAAATGGTGAACAAACAGGAATAATCCGTTCAACACCAATAGTTCCTGAAACTTTACGAATTGTGAACGTTTCAGTAACTCCTTCGCCTGAACGCTGCAGAACAACACCCTGGAAAAGCTGGATACGTTCTTTTTCACCTTCTTTAATTTTGTAGTGTACTGTAATAGTATCACCAGCTTTAAATGCGGGTAAATCATTCTTTGCTACAAAATGCTCTTCAACGTACTGAATTAACTCCTTCTTACTCATTAGTTTATGTATTAAATGTGCGTTTTTCTCAAAAATGAGTGCAAATTTACGCTAAAAAATTGAAACAAAACAAGTTTGTCCCATATTTTTTAACATTCTATTGTTGATAACCTTAGTTTCAATTTCCGGCTGCAAAATTAGCATTTAATTTTACATTTGCCGTACTAATATTTTTTCAGTACTTTTCAACTTAATAAGCTGTTAATCTTGTTATTATGATCAACGATAGCGAAAATATCTCCTACATCATAAATATACTGGGCGAAAACGAGACTGACCAGGTAAGCCCGGTTACACCTCAGATCTATCAAACCAGTAATTTCTATTTCAAAACGGTGGAGCAGTTCAGGCAGGCAATTTCTGATGAAAAGGAGAACCTGATTTATTCGCGGGGAAACAACCCTACAATTAACCTGCTTTGCCGCAAACTGGCTGCGCTCGAAGGAGCCGACGAAGCCCTGGCTTTAGGAAGCGGAATGGCTGCTATTTCGTCGGCAATACTGGCAAACGTTAAAACAGGCGACCACCTGGTGTGTGTGCGCAATCCTTATTCATGGACAAATACTTTACTTAATACCAATATCCTGCCTAAGTTTGGGGTACAGGTTACCATGGCTGACGGACGTAATACCGATGAAATTATAAGTGCGGTAAGGCCCGAAACTACCGTAATATACCTCGAAAGTCCCAATTCATGGACTTTTGAAATCCAGGATCTGAAAGCGATCAGCAGTTTTGCGCGTGAGCGGGGAATTGTTACAATTATCGATAATACTTATTCTACGCCTTTATTTCAGCAACCCATTAAATCAGGTATTGATCTCGTGGTACACACTGCATCAAAATACCTGGGAGGCCACAGCGATGTGGTTGCCGGTGTGGTATGCGGATCGGGAACGTTGATGCAAAAAATATTTGCTAACGAATTCCTCACCCTGGGAGGCATTATTTCACCTTTTAATGCATGGTTGATTTTAAGGGGATTGCGGACGCTGCCGGTGCGTATGGAGCATGTGAGCCGGGTGACTCAGCAGGTGCTATCGTACCTGAAAACTCAGCCAAAAATCAAACATATTTATTACCCGATGCTTGCAGAAAATGATCAGTATGCGCTTGCGGCTTCGCAAATGGCTAAAGGTACCGGTTTGTTCACCATCGAAGCCGATTCAACGCCCGAGGCTATCGAGGCTTTCTGCAACAGTCTTACCTATTGGCGGATGGCAGTTTCGTGGGGAGGCTTCGAATCGCTGGTAATCCCATCGTGCACTTTTGTGCGACCTGGACTGTACAGCACTTTACCGCCCACACTTATCAGGTTCTCGGTAGGCCTTGAGGATGCAGAAACACTGATCAGTGATATAGATCGCAACATTCACCTTCTGTGAAAATAAAAAAGGCCCTTGCAATTCATGCAGGGCCTTAATATTGAAATTCTGGTTCTTAGCTTGCCGGTGCAGCTTTAGGTGGTTCTTCAACTGTTTTACTGGCTTCTGTTACCGGTTCTTCGGATACTTCTGCCGTTTTATCAGCCACCGTTTCAGTGATAACTTCTTCAACCGGTTCAGCAGCCGGAGTTTCAGTAGGCTCAGCTGCCGAACGGATTTTTTCTTCAAGTTTGTCGACAAGGCCGGCAGCTTTTTCATCCAGTTTTTCGATGGTTTCTTCGGCTTTTTCTTTATACCCCGAAAAAAGTGGTACCCCTTCTTTCTG
>CALCJE010000011.1 GCA_937965665.1 uncultured Bacteroidales bacterium | reverse complement strand
CATTCCCGATAGGGTAGCCATTTTCGACGCCAATAAAAACCACGCTTTTATTTTTCTTCACCAGTTTATAGGCTTCTTCGGGCGTGGTGGCTACTCCGCAAATATTGCTGTTCCGGTTTGTAGCGGCGTATATCGAATCAAAAATCTGTTCCGCTTTTGCATTTGCTTTTGCATTACCATCCGCGGTTCTGGGTCCCTGGCTGGTAAACACAGCAAAAAAAACCGCATCAAGTCCTCCTTTTTTCATACGTGGGAAATCGACACAACTGTGTTTAATTACCTGGCTGTTATCGAGGGCAATATTGAATTTCTTATTCGAGAAGCTAAGTGGTGTGTCGGTATGCGAATCAACAGTAAAAGCGGCTTTATGAATACGGGCAGCTTTCGTTTTCAGTTTTTCCGAATCCTGAGCTTTGGAAGAGAAATTGATAAAGGTAAGGAATGCGAGTACAAAAAGTACAGGGGTAAAGACCGGTTTCATGCAGGTTGAGATTAAATTAAAAGGCAAATGTAATAATATTCACCAATCGTAACTTTATATGGATTAAATGAAAATGTTTTCCATTTTACCATAAAAAGAAAACTGGTTTTGGATTATGATGCAGGTAATAAATGAATAATAAAAGGTACCGATATTTTGTGGCGTAATTAAAATCAACCAGGTGGTTTTATCTTCCAGGCCTTTTAAATATTGATTTCTAACAGATAGTGACCTAAGTAAAATGTTTGTACGCAATGCAGTTGCAGGGTAAAAGGATAATGATAATCCAGTGTTCCAACACCGAAATACAACCTTGAGATGACTGAAATGAAGTTTAGGGTATAAGAAAAAATCAATAAACACCACATTATTAACTACTTCATGTTATTTGGTCGACAAATAGAAGTACCTTTGCCGCCTTAATCTTAAATATTTTAATGAATACATTTGACGAATTAGGTTTACAGGACAATATCCTGAAAGCCATCAAAGAACTGGGGTTCGAAACTCCGATGCCTGTGCAGGAGGCCGTTATCCCGCGAATAATCGAAAATACTACTGATATCGTAGCCCTGGCACAAACCGGAACAGGGAAAACCGCCGCCTTTGGTTTGCCGTTGCTGCAACTTATTGATCCTGACAATAAAAAAACTCAGGCACTCATCTTGAGTCCTACCCGTGAATTATGCATGCAGATTGCCAGCGATCTGAGCAATTATTCCAAATACCTGCCCAATATTAAAGTTACTGCCGTTTATGGGGGTGCAAGTATCGAGAGCCAGGCCAAGCAGATAAAAGCCGGTACCCAGATTATTGCCGCCACCCCGGGCCGTATGCTGGATATGATAATGCGCAAATATGCCGATTTGTCGGAGGTGCGCTTCCTGGTGCTCGACGAAGCTGACGAAATGCTGGATATGGGTTTTGAAGAAGATGTTCAATCCATCATCGAAAGTACCCCAAAAGACCGTCACACGTTCCTGTTCTCGGCTACCATGCCTGCTGATGTTGAAAAGATTGCACGCAGGTACATGGTTAAACCCGAAACCATTGCTATGGGCCAGCGCAACATTGGCGCTACCAACGTAAAACATATTTATTACCTCACCCATGCCAGGGACAGGTACACCGTTCTGAAACGTGTTGCCGATTTTCATCCCGATATGTATGCTATCGTTTTTTGCCGTACCAGGCAGGAAACCCAGGAAATTTCCGATTCACTGATCCGCGATGGTTATAGTGCCGATGCACTTCACGGCGACCTCTCGCAATCGCAGCGCGACCACGTGATGAAGAAATTCCGCGATAAACATCTGAACATGCTTGTTGCTACCGATGTGGCTGCTCGTGGTATTGATGTAAGCGACCTTACTCACGTTATCAATTACCAATTGCCTGACGATACCGATAATTATATTCACCGCAGTGGCCGTACAGGTCGTGCCGGTAAAGACGGTATCAGTATTTCCATCATCAATATGAAGGAAAAGGGACGCATAAAAATGCTCGAAAGGCAGATTGGCAAACCATTTAGTGCCGGTAAAATACCCTCAGGCCGCCAGGTTTGCGAAAAACAACTCTACCACCTGATTGACCGCATGGAGAATGTAAATGTTATTGAAGACGAAATCAATGATTTTCTCCCGGTTATTTATAAAAAGCTTCAGTGGATGAGCAATGAGGAACTCATCAAACG
Source organism: uncultured Bacteroidales bacterium (assembly GCA_937965665.1). Classification (GTDB taxonomy): domain Bacteria; phylum Bacteroidota; class Bacteroidia; order Bacteroidales; family UBA4417; genus UBA4417. The sequence goes on along the minus strand of CALCJE010000011.1, from coordinate 6,253 downwards.
TTTCGTTTCCGTTGAGTTTAACAGTTTCCTCGAGTATTACCGCGATGCAAAAGACCTGAATGTTGACGAATCGCGCGAGCGTTCCGAACGTTCGGAAGGTGGTGCATTTACCCGCATATTTATGAGCATTGGCCGGAAAGATGGCCTGTTGCCTCCTAAACTCCTGGGTATGATCAATGATTTTACCCAGAGCCGCGAACTGCGCGTGGGTAGGATCGAACTCGGCGATACCTTCACTTTCGTGGAAATTGATACCAAATTTGTTCCCTTGTTCATGGAGTCTTTCAAGGACAAAACTTTGAACGACCGACCGATACGTGTTGATATTGCCGAAGGACAATCTTCGGACCGCCCCAGGCGTTCGTCGCATGGAGGAGGCCGTGATGGCGATCGCGGAGGATATGGTGGCAACCGCAGCCGTGGTGGCGATCGTGGCGACCGGGGTGGTTCAGGCGGAGGCTACAAGAAGAGCTATGGTGGTTCGTCCGACAGGCCTTCGTACCGCAGCGAACGCCGGAGCGATTCAAGCCGTTCGGCTACGCGTCCCGATCCTGAACGCGGAAGCAGGCCCGGATCCGACAGGGAACCCTGGTACAAGGAACAAGCCGGGAAACCCGGGAAGAAGAAAAAGAGGTTTTAGTAGTTTGAGACGGCTGAGTGAATGGAGAGTGGGAGAGAAGGAGATAGGGCGATGGCAGGGTGGAAAATGGAAGTAGAAAATCTTAAAACTAAAACGGATATAAAAAAACGCCTCTGAAAAGAGGCGTTTTTTTTATTGATTCAGAGAACTAACAAACAGTTATTGATTGATCATAAATTTTATATTTATTCACTGTTCATTGTCATTGCGAGTGCAACGAAGCAACACTTTTCACTGTTATTTCGAGCAAAGCGAAGGAACACTATTCTTTAGCTCCCATCCAGCGCTCGGCTTCAATAGCTGCCATGCAACCAGTGCCTGCAGCAGTAACAGCCTGCCGGTAAACATGATCCTGAACATCGCCTGCGGCAAAAACACCAGGAACGTTGGTACGGGTACTGCCCGGTACTGTTTTAATATATCCCTGATCATCGAGGTCAACCTGGCCCTTGAAAATATCGGTATTTGGGGTGTGGCCGATAGCAACAAAAAATCCCTGTATTTCAATATTACGGATTTCATTGTTTTTAACGTTCCTCAGTCTTGCCCCGGTAACTACTTTGCCGTCGCCGGTAATTTCTTCGGTTACTGAATTCCAGATGATTTCGATATTTGGAGTGTTCATTACCCTGTGCTGCATGGCTTTCGAAGCACGCAGTTCGTCGCGGCGGACTATAAGGTAAACCTTGCGTCCGAGTTTGGCCAGGTACGATGCTTCTTCGCAGGCGGTATCGCCACCACCCACAACAGCTATGTCCATACCGCGGAAGAAAAATCCGTCGCAGGTAGCACAGGCTGAAACGCCGTGGCCGTTGTATGTTTTTTCCGATTCGAGCCCAAGCCAGCGGGCAGTTGCACCGGTTGAAATAATTACCGTGCTGGCTTCAATTATTTTACCGCTGTCAGTAACAGCTTTCAGCGGATACTGCGAGAAATCTACTTTTTCGATGATGCCGAAACGAATATCGGTTCCAAAACGTTCGGCTTGTTTTTGCAGGTCCTCCATCATAACCGGGCCAGTGATACCCTGCGGGTAGCCGGGAAAATTATCGACTTCGGTAGTGGTAGTGAGTTGACCGCCCATCTGAAGTCCTGTGTAAACTACAGGTTTCAGATCAGCGCGAGCCGCATAAATAGCTGCGGTATAACCGGCAGGACCGGAACCAATGATCAGACATTCAACTTTTTCGGTTTCAGGTGATGACATATAATTTTGTTTAAGAAGATTGTAAAAATAATGTTTTTAAATAGTTTTACACAAACTGTACCATTTTGAAATAAGCCGATTATACCGGTAAAAAGATGACAGGTTCTGACAAACTGGCTTAAATCGTCAACTTTTGGTCATCCAACATAAAAAAAGCACCTACAAAATAAATTGTAAGTGCTTAATTTTTAATTAGTCGGAGTGGTCAGACTCGAACTGACGACCACTTGCACCCCATGCAAGTACGCTAGCCAACTGCGCCACACCCCGAGCAAAGCGAGTGCAAAAGTAAGTAAATTCTTTATTTGATTTTCATCAGAACGAAATATTCTTTGTAAATTCTTATATCCCGTTCGAATAGTCACTTTGCTCTTCGCCTTCTTTCAGAAACGAATACTGGTAATCCATCGGGATTATATCCAGGTATTCCTCCACCGATGCTTTCGACAGGCAGGCATCAATGATTACCCGGCCCATATCCGAAAGCGAAGGTTTGTTGTATTTTTCAAGTTCGGTGCGGAAGAAGTCATATAATATGTCGGCGCCTTTGTCATATCCTTCGAAACCTACTTCAGGCTGTTTATACACCTTGAGGAATCGGGAAGGAATTTTTGCGCCTTCAATGGTCAGGTAGTTTAATTCATAGCCCAAAAGTGGCGAACGGGCAGGCTGGTACTGGTCGGTCCGCAGTTTGGCATTACCACGCCTGGTAAGGTATTCGCGCATTAAAAGCTGTGGTTTGAAACCTACTTTCCATACGCCTATGTGCTGGTTAGGGGTAAGCGTATAGCGTGTACGCGGGGTTTGCAGTATCTGGGCAAGCAGCATGTCGGCATGGGGGATTAGTTCGCCTGTGGCAAAAGGCCAGTAAGAGCCGACGCCTTCGCTTTCCATGTTGCCGGTACTGATAATGCTTGGGTTCGCATAACCACGGGGCGCTACAAGCCGCCACAACCAAGCAAGTGCAGGTGGCAGAATGTGGAACAGCCCTATAATGCCATACGAAGGATTTTCGAGCGAACTCGGCGGTGTACGCACTCCAAAGCTTCGTACATCAACCGAAACAGGACCTTTCACAATTCCGGGTACGATATCGCGCGGTACAATGATGCGCGGGTTGGCACATTTTTTTCCGGGTGCATCTTCAATATGATCCCAGATCAGGGCCGTACATTCGGGTTTGGTTTCAATATTGAGGAATAACAAAGGCTTTTTAACCTTTATCGACAATTTTTCAAGGAAGGGATCATCCCCATAATCGTTCACACTGTCGACCCTGATAAACCAGGAATTCTCTCCATCCAGAATTACCAGTTTGCCGTTATTTTTCTGGATAGAGGGATGACACATAGCCATATCATCGGCTACAGGTGCAAAAGTGCAGAACATCGGGATGGAAATAAGCCGCTGCTCATGGGTAATCATGTTTTCGCCTATCAAAACCTGGCCGGTCTGGTCGCGGACAATGTGCCCCAGCAATTCGCTTTTACCACCGCCACTGGCACCTTCGTGCATAAAGGTGGTGATGTTGTCGTAAGGGCTTGCCACCTGCACAGCCGAACAGTGCGTGGTAATCCAGCCTTCTTTTTCGCCCTTGTCGAGCAGCACTCCATATAATCCTTTTTTTGCGCTGGGGCCGGGATACAGGTTATAGCTGTATACCTCGTGCACCTTTTCGGTACGGTTATGTACTACAATCTGTTTGCCGTCGAAATGGGTATGCCTGAATGTTGGTGCTACAAAAAGAGCGCTTTCAATCAGGAAATTTTCAGTAAGTTCATCAACAGCTACCATTTGTTGCAACATGGCGACGCCAAGCGCAAAAAAAGATGCATTAACCGGAACTATTGCAATACCACCGGCGCCAATGCCGTCGCGACCGGCAAAATAGAGAAATACTGCAAGTTCCTGTTTCTGAAGCCAATCGTAGGTTTCGTTCTGAAGTGTGCTGAATTCGTAGCCGAATTTATCCGCAAAACGGGTCTTGTCGGTAGGGAGTGCATCGGCAATCACCATAGTGTTGGGATCGCGCCGACGCATATAAGGTTCGAGGAAATTGGCTGAAACACCGTTTTTTACTTTGTGAATAATGGCTTCAGTTACAGTTCCCTTTCCCGGGATATCGTAAACTACTTCGTAAGTGGTATTTTCCTTATTGCCCAGGGCCGCCACAGCCAGGTCTTCGGTACTCGAAAACACGGTATAACCCTTGCAGTTGTTCAGTATTCGGATAATATTTTCGGGAAGTTCAATGTTCTTATTTTGGAGTGTATTTATGAAATTTTCCATTTGTTAGTTTAAAGTTAGTGTAAGCCAAAAAGGGTGCAAAGATACATACAAATTTTCGGAATATGGGGCGATGTGTAATTCCGCAACAATTCCATCTGGATTAAAATATTGATATTGAGCGTTATAATATTTAATATTAATATATTGATAACATCAATCTGAAATATAGCGGTTATAATTTATCAAACTGCAAAGCAGCAGCATATGCATTTTTGCAGTTCTGACGGAAGCATGCTTTGAAAAAAGAAATACGGAAGGGGATGTTTTAGCTGAAGTAATAATTAAGCCTATTCACTTTCAGCGGTCTGGTTGAGATGCAAAGGCATCGTAATCCAGAAGGTGGCGCCTTCACCGGGTTCGCTTTCGGCCCACAGCCTGCCGTTGAGGAAAGTAGCAAATTTTTGTGCCACCGTAAGTCCAAGCCCAAGCCCTCCATATTGCCTGGTAGGCGTTTCATCACCTTGCCTGAATTGCGAAAACATCAGGTTTAGCTTATCATTCGAGAAACCAATACCATCATCTTTTACATAAAAGTCGATCATGTTATTCTCGCTGAAAGTATACCCTATTTCAATAAACCCATCTTCTGAATATTTCAACGCATTGGAAGCCAGGTGGTTCAGGGCGCGTTTTAGTTTGTACCCATCGGTTTGAATGCTGAAATTGTTGTCTTTGTTGGCTTTTACAACTTTTACAATAATATTTTCCTTTCCAACATTTGCTTTCTCAAGGTTTATCCAGGTTTGCATCGAGTTCAGCAAATCATTTACATTCACTGTTTCAACATCAATTCCTGTTATTCCGGCTTCAAATTGCGAAATATCAAAAATATCACTGATAATCTCCAGCAGCGAATCTACATTGCGGTTAATGATATTGGCATAAGTGATCTTGTCGTCTTCGGGCATCGATGGATTGGCGATAAGCCCTGCAAAACCCATAATGGCGTGAAGCGGTGTACGCAGTTCGTGCGACATGTTACATAAAAATGCTGATTTAAGCCTGTCGGATTCGCCGGCTTTGAACCGGATAATCTGCAATTCATCTTTAACACGTTCAATTTCATCAACCAGTTGCTCGTTCTCTTCGGAACAGGCTGCATACTGCTTGCGAAGCACTGCCAGTTGTTTTTGCGACTTGATAAAAGAAAATAGAAGAATGGCAACAGATATTGCAAGGATGATAACAGCAAAAACCAGGAAAACGTTCATATAAATGGGTAGCATTTAAGCAGGGTAAAGTTCGGAATAAATCTGTTAAAAGCAAAAAATATATGTCTTCCCGAAATAAGGACGGGCGAACCGGAATCAGGGCGTAATTCTGTGAATGCCTGCAGGATATTCCTGCATAATAATATTTACAAGGATATCGAAATGTTCCTGGTGTGCCACAAAATCGAGTTTATTGGTATCGATAAGCAGCACGCGAAGCCCTTGCTGCTGCCTGATATAATCGAGGTATCCTTCCTGTATGCGTTGCAGGTAATCATCTTCAATTTTCTGTTCGTAAACGCGGCCGCGCTTACGAATATTGGATTGTAACCTGCTGATATCGAGGTAAAGATAAACCAGCAAATCCGGTTTAGGGAGTACATTTTCTATGATGGAAAACAAGCGGGAGTACAGCGAAAATTCTTCGGTATTCAATGTTTTCTTAGCAAAAATCAATGACTTAAGAATAAAATAATCGGCAATGGTAACCGGGTGAAACATATCCTGAACCGCAACCTGGCTTTTTAACTGCTGAAACCTGTCGGCCAGGAACGACAGTTCCAGTGGAAAGGCATAACGCGAAGGATCTTCGTAAAACTTAGGCAGAAATGAGTTGTCTTCGAACTGTTCGAGGATTAAGCGGGCATTAAAATGCTGAGCCATGCGGGTTGCAAGTGTGGTTTTCCCGGCGCCGATATTACCTTCGATGGCTATATAATTGTAAGGGATTGTCATATCCGAAATTCACATTCAGGTTATAGGTTTAATATTCGGGAAAATTCATCTTTGTCAACGGCTGCTGTAATACTGCTTTCGTCGTGTAATCGTTCCAGCAGTTCAGTTACAGCAACCTTAAGAACAGTATGTATTAAGCCCGGCGCATGGACGGCCAGCGGTAAAAGTACA
>CALCJE010000010.1 GCA_937965665.1 uncultured Bacteroidales bacterium | reverse complement strand
ACAGTCAATTACGAAATAATCCTATCAGAAGAATAAAATTTACCAGAAGATACATACAATGAAAGTTACCGAATATATTGCCCAGAGTAAAGGCAAAACACTTTTTACCTTCGAATTACTTCCGCCGCTCAAGGGTGAGAATATCAATTCCATATACCAGACTATTGATCCGCTGATTGAGTTTAACCCTTCTTTTATCGATGTTACTTATCACCGCGAGGAAGTTATATTTAAGGAACGTGAAGATGGATTACTCGAACGCCGTACGGTGCGAAAACGCCCGGGCACGGTTGGCATTACTGCAGCAATAAAATTTAAATATGGCATTGATGTGGTTCCGCACCTCATCTGCGGCGGATTTAACCAGGAAGAAACTGAAAACGCACTGATCGACCTTCAGTTCCTGGGGATCGACAACATCCTGCTGCTCAGGGGTGATAATATGCGGGGCGAAAAACAATTTAAACCTCAACCCGATGGTCATATGTATGCCATCGACCTGGTGAAACAGGTGGTTCAACTGAACAAAGGCATTTTTCTTGAAGAAGATATGCTCAATCCTATGCCTACCAATTTCTGCATAGGTGTTGGTGGTTACCCTGAAAAACACATGGAATCGCCCAACCTGGCAACCGACCTGCAGTACCTGAAGGCAAAAGTAGATGCCGGCGCCGATTATATCGTTACACAGATGTTTTTTGACAATGCCAAGTATTTCGAATTCGAAAAATCCTGCCGCGAAATCGGGATCACCGTTCCCATCATCCCCGGCTTAAAGCCTCTTTCCGTTAAATCACAGCTATCCACGCTTCCGCGAACCTTCTCCATTGATATTCCGGAGGAACTTGTGCTGGAAATTGAAAAATGTACTGACAACCAGCAGGTACGCCAGGTGGGTGTTGAATGGGCTATTGAACAGTCGAAGGAACTGATAAAATTCGGTGTACCTGTACTTCACTTTTATACCATGGGCAAATCCGACAATATATGCAAAATTGCAAAGGCAGTTTTTTAACAGTAGTATCGCTACTATCTTGTATTAAACCCTGATTCCTGATCTTTTAATTTTTGAAAGCCCGGATTAATGCCTTTTTTCTACATTTCCTCTGTAAATAATTTGAATAAATTCGTCAGAGGGAACCTACATGAAATTTTCATTTGGTGTTTGTGAAAAAGCTTTTTTTCATGTAGGTTTGCGTTTTAATCATTCCGGATGTCAGTATACCAGGATATCATTCATCGCACCGAACAAGGCAGGAAACAACTGGCTGTGCTGGTTGACCCTGACAAAATGTTAAACCGGGATGTTGAAAACCTGGCCCGTAATGCGGCCGAAGCAGCGGTGGATTATTTTTTTGTTGGTGGCAGCCTGCTGGTTAACAACGAATTGGACCATTGTATCAAAACATTAAAAGCCAGCAGTCATATTCCGGTAATCCTGTTTCCGGGCAACAATATGCAGCTAAGCTGGCAGGCAGATGCTATTCTCTTTCTTTCGCTGATCAGTGGCCGTAATGCCGAAATGCTGATCGGGCGCCATGTAATCGCAGCCCCTTACCTCAAACTCAGCCCGCTCGAAGTGATATCGTGCGGCTATATGCTGGTTGAAAATGGCAAAACCACTGCCGTGCAATATATGAGCAACACCATGCCCATTCCCGCCGATAAAATGGACATTGCCATTTGTACAGCCATGGCCGGTGAAATGCTGGGCTTAAAGCTGATATACCTGGAGGCAGGCAGCGGCGCTCAGCAGTGCGTTCCCACTACAATGATCGGGCAGGTAAAACAGAACATCAGCATTCCATTGCTGGCCGGCGGAGGGATTCGCACACCCGAACAAGCAAATGAGGCCGCTACTGCAGGTGCCGATATTATCGTAATAGGAACGGCATTCGAGAAAAATCCGGGCCTGATTTCGGAAATGGCCGATGCGGTGCATCATGGAACAAAATAATTTTGAACAGGCATTCTACATAAACACATTCATGAGCAAAAAAACTACCTCTACCATCCTGGCATTGCTATTAATGCTCGGTCTGCAATTATTTGCACAACAAAAACAACTGGCCATCGAAGACCTGATGAACCGCAAATTGTTTCCCGCCTCACTCATAAACCTGCAGTGGCGAAGTAACACTTTGTTCACCTGGAATGCAGGCAACAGTATTTTGCAAAACAATGTAAAAACCACTGCAACCGATACAATCTTGTCTCTCGACCAGCTGAATCTTATTATTGAAAAGTCACAGCAGAAAAAACTTCGTATCCTGCCGATGATCAGGTGGGAAAACGAAACCACTTTCAGGTATACAAATGATGCGAAGGTATTCCGTTTCAACATGCCTACCCGCCAGCTTGCCCTGGTAAACAGTTATGAAACAGATGCCGAAAATACGGACATGGAACCAATTACGGGTCGTATTGCTTTTACGAGGGAAAACAACCTTTACGTTTCCGAAAACGGGAAAACAACCGCGGTTACTTCCGATACCGACAAAGGAATTGTAAATGGCAAAACCGTACACCGTAATGAGTTTGGTATCGACGGGGGCACATTCTGGTCGCCGAAAGGAAACCTGCTGGCATTTTACCGCATGGACGAAACCATGGTTACCCAATATCCGCTGGTTGATATTAACCAGCGCATAGCGCAGGTTGAATATATCCGTTATCCCATGGCCGGTATGGCGAGCCATCATGTTACGGTGGGTGTTTTCAACCCGGCAACCAAACAGGTGGTGTTCCTCAAAACAGGTGAACCCGCCGAGCAATACCTTACTAATGTGAGCTGGAGCCCCGATGAGAAATATATTTTTATCGCTGTGCTTAACCGCGATCAGAACCACATGTGGCTGAATAAGTACGATGCCGTTACCGGTGCTTTTGTTAAAACACTGTTCGAGGAAACCGATAACCAATATGTGGAACCCCTGCATGGCCTCGAATTTTTGAAAACAAACCCGGCGCAGTTTATCTGGCAAAGCCGCCGCGATGGTTATAACCACCTTTACCTGTACGATGTGGAAGGTAACCTGGTGAAACAAATTACAAATGGCAAATGGGAAGTGACAGCTTTCCAGGGATTCGATCCAAAAGAAACCAAAGTCTTTTACGCTTCCACACAGGAAAGTCCACTCGAAAGGCATTTGTACGCTGTGGAACTTAAATCAGGCAAAACTGTAAAATACACCAGTGGTAAAGGCACGCATACAGTACTGGTTTCGCCCGACGGGAAATACTTCATTGACAGGTTGAGCAGTACAGCCACAGGTTCGCGATACACGCTAATAAATGAAAAGCCTGAAATGGTACGGGTTATTTCGGAAGATGTGAACCCGCTTAAAAATTACCAGCTGGGCGAAACCAGGCTGGTGACCCTGAAGGCTGACGATGGCAGCGATTTATATGCAAGGCTGATATTACCTGTAGGATTTGATGCTTCAAAAAAATACCCCACCATCGTGTATGTATACGGAGGGCCACATTCGCAGCTGGTTTCCGATACATGGCTGGGCGGCGCTAACCTGTACTTCAACTACCTCGCCAGCAAAGGATACATTGTGTGGACACTCGATAACCGCGGAACCTCGAACCGGGGCGCCGATTTTGAGCAGGTCATTCATCGCAACCTTGGCGACGTTGAAAGCAAGGACCAGATGGTGGGCGTTAACTACCTGAAATCGTTACCCTACGTGGATGCCAGCCGCATGGCCATTGATGGCTGGAGCTATGGTGGCTTTATGACCCTGACCATGTTCCTGCGCAATCCCGGACTTTTTAAGGTTGCAACCTGCGGCGGGCCGGTTATCGATTGGAAATATTATGAAATCATGTATGGCGAAAGGTATATGGATACCCCTGAACAAAATCCCGAAGGCTACAAAAAAGCAAGCATCCTCAATTACGTGGACCAGCTTAAGGGTAAACTGCTGGTTATGCATGGCGCCCAGGACAACACCGTGGTTTGGCAGAACAGCCTGCAGTTTATACAAACCTGCATACAGAAAGGCAAACAGGTCGATTATTTCGTATATCCGCAGCACGAGCACAATGTAAGCGGCACCGACAGGCTGCACCTTTTCCGTAAACTGGCTGAGTATTACGATCAGAATTTGTAAACCCGGAAATCAGACAAACAGGAGCCTGGCTTTATCGCCGGGCTTTTGTGTTTTTTAACCTTCGGTAATATCGGCTATTGAAGTATTCTGCAAAACATTAAAAGTATTATCCCGTATCGTTTTGAATACAGATTTTATTTTACAGGAGGCTTCACTTTTACAAAATTCGCAGGGCTGGTAGGCTTTTTCGGAAACGCAGTACACCAATGCAATGGTCCCTTCGAAATGCCTGATCACATCAGCCATGCTTATCTCTTTTGGATCACGTAGCAGAAAATAACCTCCATTTTTGCCTAACTTACTACCCAATATCCCTAGGTTTTTCAGGTCGAGCAGAATGGTTTCGAGGAAACGCTGCGGAATTTTTTCGGCTGCTGCAATTTCACTGATCAATATTGCGCCTTTCCCATATTCCCGGCTCAGTTTTGTTAATGCCATCAAAGCATATCGTGTCTTTTTCGAAAGCATGGTTTACCCTTTCTTGCTAATTTCAGTTAATCCTTCAAAATTTTTAATAGTAATCTTTTTGCCTTCCAGTTCGATGATGCCATCCTTTTTAAAACGCGACAAAGTGGTGATTACGTTTTCGTGAGAACAGGCGGCAAATTCGGCTATTTCTTTCCGGCTGATGGTGAAATCATAACCAGATTCCTTATATACATGTTCCCATAAATAAATTAATACGTTAGCAATCCGACCATTTACCTGGTTGTGCGCCAGGCTTATAAAATTGAAAATGGAATGCTGAAACATGGTGAGTGTTTTTTCGCACAACGCCAGGATGTAGCTGGGATTGCTCATGGCCACCTGAACAAATGCCGATAAATCGATGAGACAGATCTCGCAATCCTCGATGGCTGTGATTGAAAAAATATTGGTTTCCCTGAAAAAAAGGTTAGCGCCGCCAAGTAGTTTCGGGCCACCCACCACAGTCATAATATAATTGTGGCCGGTTTCGTACTGGTAACAGAATTTCACAATGCCCCGGTGAAGGAACATCAGGCTTTGTGCTTTCCCGCCCTGTTTATAAACCACCTCTCCTTTCGAAAATTTAAGCTGTATTGAGGCTTTGCGAATTATTTCGAAGTCATCTTCGTTCATAAAATTGCAACTTAAATGCTTGAATTCGCATTGGTTGCAATCAAAAATCGGTGCGCGTTGATCTAACATGTTGCAAAAATTAATGCTGCTGTATTAAATATTTAATATCGGGGACTTATTTATCCCATGCAAATGTACACTACTTCTATGTACATTATTGATATTTTTGCATTTCAGATTAAATAATCATTTTCATTTTAACCCCCTGCTATGATTTACCTGAAAACAATTACATGCAACGCTGTAGGAAAACTGCTGATTATTGTACTCATTTTACAAACCCTCTCTGTCGTAAAATTAAGGGCACAGAGCACGAACGATCTTTTAAACCTGATGGTGGCCAACAAAACCATAACTGCCGAGCAGGCCGATTCGTTGCGCGCCGAAGCTGCCATTAAACAACAGGAGTCCGATGCAAACAAGAAATCCTTTTTTGTGAATGCCGCGCGCAGCATGAAGTTGTCGGGTTACACCCAGGTAAGGTTCCAGCAGTTTGACGAAACAGGAAAAATCAGTGGAACCGATATACGCCGGGCACGTCTTAATTTGCAGGGCGATGTTACCCCTTACTGGTCGTACCAGTTCCAGTTCGATTTTGCCGGAGGAGCCAAATTGCTGGATGCTGTAGCAGATTTTAAGCCTTACGATTTTCTGAATGTTTCCGTTGGACAAACAAAAATTCCCCTTTCGTTCGAAAACCAGATTTCGGATAATAAACTGGAAGCTAATGACCGCTCACAGGTAGTTGAAGCACTTGTGGCCCGCGGAAAAGATGTTAACGGCAACCATAACGGCCGCGACCTGGGAATTATGTTATATGGTTCATTACTTAAAATCAATGATAAAAACAGGATAGATTACCGGGTGGGCGTTTTCAACGGTGAAGGCATAAACACTTTTGACAGTAACGATGCCAAATCAACTTCAGGCAGACTGATCGCGCACCTGATTAAAGGGCTTGATATAGGAGCATCATTTTATTCAGGCTGGGACAGGTTTTCGACAGCCAAAACCACTCCGACTTCGAACCAGGAACGCTCCAGGTACGGCTTTGAACTGAATTATGATTATAAACGGTTTTACTTCAGGGGCGAATACCTGCAGGGTAAAGATGGTGCCATTTCGCGCGAAGGCTGGTACATGCAGTCGGGGTACTATGTAATTCCCAGTAAGGTGCAACTACTGGCAAAATACGATGTTTACGATCCCAACAAGTCGAAAACCGAGGACATGTTGACCAGGTACATTATTGGTGCAACCTGGAATTTTAACAACTATGCCAAACTGGCCCTCAACTATAACTTCTGCGAAGAAGAAGGTGCCAGCATCAAAAACAATTTTGCAAGTATACAGTTTCAGATCGGATTTTAATACTTAAAAACATAAAAATGAAAATACTCAATCTTATAGTGATAACAGGATTATTAGCAATCCAGATGGCATTGCCCAAACCTGTTGCAGCCCAGGCGCAGTTAGAGGGCCGTATAACTTTATCGGGTGCATTCGCACTTTATCCCCTGGCCGTGAAGTGGGCCGATGAGTTCAAAAAGCTGCATCCAAAGGTGAAAATCGACCTTACCGCAGGCGGAGCCGGCAAAGGCATGACAGATGTGCTCAACAATATGGTGGATATCGGGATGGT
>CALCJE010000009.1 GCA_937965665.1 uncultured Bacteroidales bacterium | reverse complement strand
TTTTATTATATTCTGTTACAACCTGCAAGCTGGTTTATGTAATGCTCAGCCTTTTTACGCATTATATTACTAGTAGCGGCCAAATCAGGATCTATATCCTTCATAGCCAGTCCCAGTTTCCAGGCATCTTTTACAAAAGGATCGAAAAGATCAACCTGGTAAGAGGCTTCGCGGATGGCTTCGGGTGCAGAGGCAGTACCGGCCTGGTACGAAACCGTTACTTCCCAGGGTACAGGCAGAATTACCAGGTTCGCGGTATCGGCATCAAAGGGCAAGCCGTAAATAGTGCCATTGGTATCGCCCATCCCATTGGGATCGAAGGCGGCGATTTTCTCATTTATATCCATGGGAAATGTATTTGAACTGTAAAGCTATGAAAGATATGCCGGAAATGGATGGATTTCGTTAAAAACCAAATCCAGTAACAATAACAGCTAAACGATATTTGTGGGGCTTAAGCTTTTCGCTGCTTCAGCAAATCGAGGAACAACTCCATTCCCTTCTGTTTTTGTGCATCGAGCGGGTAACTGATATCATTCGTCAGGTACGATACAAGTTCCTGTTCGGTAATATGCGGTTGTTGAGCCATGATTATGGACTTTTCCCTGTGGTTCACACCCCAGCTGAGCGCTGCCTTAAACTCGTTCAAAAATGAATCAGGCAGTGGCTTTCGCGAAATCCATACGGCAAAAACAAAGGGCAGGCCGGTATGTTTTATCCATTCGCCGGCCAGGTCGTAACAATATGGAAACTGCGTACTCAAACCGAAAGTTTTATCTCCGATCAATACTTTGCCTTCGTGGGCTGACAGCGGACCGTTCAACAATGCCAGGCTTTTCCATTCCGGATTTATTTTCCAGTATCTTTCGGCCAGTATGCGCACCAGGTTCACCGAAGTGAGGCTGTCAGTATCCAGGTAAATGGTTTTTATCTGGCTGATTTCCGTGGTTGACAACAGCAAAACTGATTTAACATCTTTATCGGCTCCGATACACAAGTCGCTCACCAGGTGGTAAGCGTCGAATTTTGGTAAAGCACCCACCGGTATCAATCCAATGTCGGCTTCATCATTAAGGAGTTTGTGTGCGCATTGCGAAGGTACATCGAGGCTCAGCTCATAACCGGAAAGTTTTCCCGAATGCCTGATGCCGTAAATAAAAGGTAGTGTATTATAATAGCAAACTGCTGTAATTCGTATCGGGTTCATGGGGCGAAATTATAAAAAAAGCATGTTGGATGCTAAATCATGAAATTCAATTTGGTGAAGTTTTTCATATTTCAGAATATTCATAAGCTAATTATCCAACTGCAAGCGGGCTGCCGGGCTCGGGCGAAAGAGTTTAATACGTGCAAATTGCTTACTTTTGTGAGCTGTACAATCAACCAAGTGCCTGTTAATTTCCTATGCAATTTGTCAATCCCTTATATCTTATTGGTTTGCTGGCTATTGCAATTCCTATTGTTGTGCACTTGTTCAATTTCAGGCGTTTCAAAAGGGTTTATTTTACCAACGTAAGATTTTTACAGGCACTGCGGCAGCAAACCCGCAAACAGTCGCAGCTCAGGCACCTGCTTATATTGTTGATGCGCATACTTGCAATTGCTGCGATCGTATTTGCTTTTGCCCAGCCGTATATCCCTTTTCCGAACAGCCATTCGAAAATTGCGCAGCAAAACGTAGTGAGTGTATTTGTTGATAATTCATTCAGCATGGAAGCAGCAGGCAGCAATGGTACGCTCCTGGATGAAGCCCGGCAGAAAGCCCGCGAGATTGTATCAGCCTATAAATCGAGTGATTTATTCCAGCTCCTTACCTGCGATTTCGAAGGACGACACCAGCGACTGGTAACGCGAGATGAATTTCTGACTATGCTCGATGAAGTTAAAATATCGCCTTCGGTGCATACTTTTGATGAAATTGTAAGCCGGCAATACGACCTGCTTAAAAATGAACCTGCTGCCCGTCGAACCACTTACCTAGTTTCTGATTTTCAAAAATCAACATACAGCCATAACGATCTGAAGCAGGATTCAGCCATTCTGTCGTACCTGGTTCCGCTTAAATCGCAGGGTATGGCCAATGTATATATTGATACCTGCTGGTTTGCACAGCCCATCCAACAACCGGGTAAAACCTCAGTTCTCAGTGCCAGGATTTGGAACAGGTCCGAAACAGATCTTGAAAAAATACCGCTTAAACTGGTAATCAATAACCAGCAAAAATCGGTTATAAGTCTTGATATTAAAGCAGGCACGTCAGTAACAGCCGAAATGCCTTTTACCATACGAACCGAAGGCCCGCAGCAGGGTATGCTCCAGGTTACTGATTATCCGGTTACTTACGACGACAAATTTTATTTTTCGTTTGATGTGCTTTCGTCAGTTCAGGTGTTGTCTATCAACGGAAACGGCGGAAACAGATACCTGGATGCCTTATATGCACAGGATTCGTCAGTACACTTTACCAATGTGGGAGAGAAATCGCTCGATTATGGCCGGCTTTCGGAATCGGACCTCATCATCATGAACGAGATACCCTCGGTTTCATCGGGCCTGGCAGCAGAGATTAAACGTTATGTTGACAACGGAGGTACCATACTTGTGCTGCCCGCAGCTAATGCCGAATTAGGTTCGTACAACAGTTTCCTTTCGTCATTAAAAGCGCCGGTTTATCGTGAACCTGATACTGCCGACACCCGGGTGGTGAGCCTGAGTGAAGAAAGCTACCTTTTCCGCGATGTATTCGAAAAGCAACAAGGCAAAGCCGCTATTGATGTTAATACCGAACTGCCAAAGGTCAGCAGGTATTTTCCTATTCTGTTTTCCTCGGCCACGCTCACAGTGCCGTTAATCGAAATGCTCAACGGGCGGAGTTTTCTTACCCTCACCAACAGCGGGCTGGGACAGGTATTCCAGCTGGCCGTTCCGCTCAACCCGGCATTCAGCAATTTCCCTGTGCAGGCTTTATTTGTGCCGGTACTTTACAATATCGCACTTATCAGTCATCCGGTGCATAACCTTTACAGTATTATTGGCGACAATAAACCGATCAGGGTAGTGGCTGTGTTTCCTGATGGCGAGGAGGTTTACAAGCTGAAATCGACAACGACCGATTTCGAAATGATACCCCAGTTGATGCGTTCAGGAAATATACTGAATGTTTTTGTGGGCAACCAGCTGCCGGCGGCCGGCAATTTCGAGCTGATGAATAATAATAAGGTAATTACGGCCCTGTCATTCAACTACAACCGCAGTGAGAGCAACCTCAAATGTTTTTCGGCAGGTGAACTCGAAAATATGCTGAATAAGGCACATTTAAAAAACTTCAGCCTGGTAAATACCGGGCAAAAGCCTATGAATGAAGTTATTGCACTGATGAACAGCGGCACACAGCTTTGGCGGTATTTTATATGGCTTGCGCTGGCTTCGCTTATGGCAGAAATTTTGTTGATAAGATTTTTTAAAAAATAGATTTTCAGATTTTATAAATTAGTTGTTAAGAGTAAATTTGCACAGGATTTTAGATTGGCGCAAATAGTTTGTAACGAAATCGTTGTCAGTACTTTTTAAACTAAATTTCCCGGTAGCTTAACCTGGGTTTAAAAGTTAAAGGCAATATTAGTAGATAAGCTATAATCTGTTTAAAATCAGATAGTAAGCCTAAAAATAGCAGTACTAACAATGGACGAGAACGACGAATTGGCAGAAGGAACCTTTGAAGAGGAAGCCCCGGGCCAGGAATTACCCGGTGAAGATACTGAACTGGAATTGCCGGCTGAAGGAGAGTCCGGCAATGGTAACGATCTGCATCAAACTACCTTTCTACCGGGCATGTACCAGAACTGGTTCCTGGATTATGCATCGTATGTTATTCTCGAAAGGGCAGTGCCCGAAGTTCTGGATGGACTGAAACCGGTTCAGCGGCGCATACTGCACAGCATGTGGGAACTGGAAGATGGCCGGTATAATAAAGTTGCCAATGTTATTGGTAACACCATGAAATATCACCCCCACGGCGACGCTTCTATTGGCGACGCCATGGTTCAGCTGGGGCAGAAGGAATTACTCATTGATACCCAGGGAAACTGGGGAAATATACTTACCGGCGACAGCTCAGCTGCCCCGCGTTATATTGAGGCTAGGCTTTCGAAGTTTGCCCTCGATGTTGCATTTAATCCCAAAACCACCAAGTGGAAACTTTCGTACGACGGACGTAACAAAGAGCCCGTTAACCTGCCCCTGAAATTCCCGGTGCTTTTACAAATGGGAGTAGAAGGTATTGCTGTAGGTCTTGCCTCGAAATTACTTCCGCATAATTTTGTTGAGCTTATCGATGCCTCCATTGCGGTGCTCAGGGGGCAGGATTTCACACTTGTACCCGATTTCCCAACCGGGGGGCTTGCCGATGTAACAAAATACAACGATGGCCTGCGGGGTGGCAAAGTAAGGATCAGGGCACGCATAAGCCAGCTCGATAAAAAAACGCTGGTTATTACCGAAATACCCTGGGGCACCACTACCGGCGACCTGATTGATACCATTATTGCCGCCGCCGATAAAGGGAAGATAAAAATCCGGAAGATTGATGACAATACTGCACAAAATGTTGAAATACTGATACATCTGCAGCCGGGTGTTTCGCCCGATCAGTGTATTGATGCGCTGTATGCTTTTACGGATTGCGAACGTTCCGAATCACCAAACTCCTGCGTAATTCACAAGGGCAAGCCTTATTTTGTAGGGGTAAGGGAAATACTCCGCATCTCGGTCGACCGGTCGGTTGAACTGATAAAAATGGAACTGCTCATCAGGCAGGATGAACTGATGGAATCCCTGCTGTATGCATCGCTCGAGCGCATTTTTATCGAAAATCGTATTTACCGCGATATTGAAGAATGCAAAACCTGGGAGGCAGTGCTTCAGGCTATCGATAAAGGACTGGAACCATACAAGCCTGAATTTTATCGCGTTATCACCGAAGATGACCTGGTACGCCTCACTGAAATCAGGATTAAACGCATTTCGAGGTTCAATTCGTTCAAAGCCGACGAACATATACGTGCCCTGAACGAAGAACTGAACCAGGTTAGATATAACCTTGAGCATCTGACTGACTATGTGATCGATTTTTACGAGAGCATTCGTAAAAAATATGCAGCTGGCCGCGAACGCAAAACAGAATTAAGGAATTTCGAAAGTATTGAAGCTGCTGCTGTTGCCGCTGCCACGCAGAAACTTTACGTAAACCGCGAGGAAGGTTTTGCCGGGTTCGGTTTGAAAAAAGACGAGTTTGTATGCGATTGCTCCGATATTGACGATATTATTGTTTTCCGCGAAGACGGAACTTTTGCAGTTACCCGTGTGGCCGAAAAAGCATTTGTGGGCAAAAATGTGATCCACATCGATGTTTTTAAAAAGAACGACGAGCGTACGGTGTACAACATGGTTTACCAGGACGGAAGGCTCGGCGCCGCTTACATCAAGCGGTTTTCGGTTACCGGGGTTGTACGCGATAAGGATTACGTGCTGACCAAAGGAACAGCGGGTTCAAAAGTTCTTTATTTTACGGCAAATCCAAATGGCGAATCCGAAATTATTAAAGTGAGCCTGAAACCAAAACTGAGGCTTAAAAAGCTGAATTTCGAATTTGATTTTTCTGACCTGGCTATCAAAGGCCGCAGTTCGCAGGGAAATGTACTCACCAAAAACCTGGTGAAAAAAATTGTACAGGCTGAGAAAGGATTCTCCACCCTGGGCGCGCGCAAAATATGGTACGACGACACCGTGATGCGCCTCAATACCGATCAGCGCGGGCTTTACCTGGGTGCATTTAAGGAGGCCGATAAAATACTTACGCTCACCAGGTCAGGGTTTTATAAGCTGATGAGCTTCGATCTGTCGAACCATTTCGAGGAAGATATGTTCGCCATCGAAAAGTTCAACCCGGCGAAGGTAATCACGGTGCTGTACTACAGCGAAAACAAAAAAGCCTATTTTATCAAACGCTTCGTACCCGAACTTTCGGATAAAAAAGTTTGTGTATTTCCTGAGGAAGATGGAAACAGGTTTGTGGCCATGGTTACTGATAAACGCCCACGCATCAGGGTTGAGTTTGATAACGAAGGTGCCAAAAAACCTGTGGAACCGGAAGAACTCATCCTGGATGAATTTGTTGAGGTAATGGGATTGAGAGCCAAGGGGAAAAAACTCAGCAACCACCCGGTTAGCGAAATCATCTGGCTTGAGCCTATACCAGTTGAAGAGGAAGAAGAGGTTGAAAGTGAGAATGAAAATGAAACAGAAATCGATAATGAGGAAGAAGCCGGGATTGATGAAGGAGATAATGAAGAAATTACAACTGAAAAACCAGGGGGCGAATCGCCGGAACCAACTGCCCCTGTAAATCCACCCGACTTCCCCGATGATGATGATTCGGGCACGGGAATACAAATGACACTATTTTAAACTGCAAAAAAAATTAATCAAAGTTAAACTGAACAACAACGAAAAATGATTGACGATAAAGTTCTTGAGATTACAAAGGATGTTCATTGGGTAGGTGTACTCGATCGCGAACTGGTTACTTTCGACGTGGTAATGCATACTCCATACGGTACAACCTACAATTCATATTTTATTCAGGCTGAAAAAAAAGCAATTGTAGAAACCGTAAAGGACAAATATTTCCCTGTATTTCTTGAAAAATTAAAGAGACTTACTGATCCTTCGGAACTGGAATATATAATTGTTAACCATACCGAACCCGATCACTCAGGCAGCCTCGGCAAGCTGCTGGAAGTTGCTCCCAATGCAACGGTAGTTGGCAGTGGTAATGCAATCAGGTACCTGAAAGATATGCTGGGCCGCGATTTCAAACATTTACAGGTGCGCGATGGCGATGTGCTTGACCTTGGTAATAAAAAAATAAAAATTGTAGGTGCCCCAAACCTGCACTGGCCCGATAGTATTTACTCTTTCCTGGAAGGTGAAAACCTCCTGTTTACCTGCGATTCCTTTGGCGCTCATTACTGCGATTCGCGCATGTTCGATGATAAGGTAGGTGATTGGGACGATGCATTCCGCTATTATTTCGATGTAATCCTGAAGCCTTTCAGTAAATTTATGATCAAGGCCATCGAAAAAATCCGCCCGTTGCCCATTGCTGCAATCTGCCCGGGTCATGGTCCGATACTGCGCACACACTGGAAAAAATACGTCGACCTGAGCGAAAAATATGCAAAGGAAGCCCTTTCGCTCGGCGAAAAACCCATGGTATTTATCCCGTATGTTTCGGCATACCATAATACTTCGGCAGTTGCCGAAGCCATTGCCAAAGGGGTAAGCGAAGTTCCGGGCGTTCATGTCGAAATACACGATATCGAAAATATGTCGCTGGAGCATATGGAATACTACCTTTCGAACTGTACCGGTCTTTTAATCGGATCGCCTACAATTAACCAGAATATACTCATGCCTGTATACCAGCTGTTTGCAGCCATCAACCCGCTTCGCGATAAAGGTAAACTGGCTTCTTCATTCGGTTCGTATGGCTGGAGCGGCGAAGCTGAAAAAATGCTGGAATCAAATATCACAAACCTGAAACTGAAATATTACGGCGAAAGTTTATATATCAAGTTTACGCCTCACGAAGAAGGCATCAGCAAGGGAATTGCTTTTGGTAAAGCTTTTGCCGGGCAAATGCTCAAAGAACTGGCCGCTGAATAGCAGTTTATCATTAGTCAGTTAAACATGGGCAGGAACCTGGGCATTATTGGTGTGTTTATCATTTTGATGGTAACAGCCTGCAGTCCGGAGCGTAATCTCGCCCGGCAATACAAAAAAACATATTCGGGCAGCGGCATTTTAATTATGCCGCTGTACGAGTTGTTTAAGGACAACCTCACCATCAGTTTTGATAGTACCTTAAAGTATAGCCCCATGCAGCAGGATTCGCTGGCATGGGAACAATCGTGTTTTGTGAAACATGTATCCGATTCGGTTTTCCTGTCCCGGTTTACCAATAGCCTGATCGAAAGGCTTTCCCTCTTTGGATATGATGTGTACCTGGAGGGCAGTTCTGATGTTTTCCTGGCTTTGCCTGATCCCAAATGGATCATTCAGCTTGCCCAGCTTCAGCTTAATGAGGAACACAGTATTTATCCATACAATGTTTATTCTGTCGAAACAGGTGAGCCGGTATCTGATGATATCCGGATTAACACCGTGAAGCTTGAGAGTTGGTTCGAAGCCAGCCTGGCCAACGAAGGCAGGAAACAGGTGCTGTACCTCGAAGGATACATCCAGGATAATGTGAGGCAAGGCATTGATTTCAGTATCCTTGAAGGCGCAACCAACGTGCATCTGACGCGAGACTCAGTGGGTATGGCCGACGTATACAAAATGGCTGAAGAACTTGGCAAAAAAAATGCCGACCTGCTTTTCGATTATTTTATGAATGAATATATCCGCATGCACCTGCCAGCCGGCATGCTGCCAAAAAAATATTATTTTATCGATCGCGACAAATCCAATCGATTAAGGACCAATCCAAACGCGAAATACGATATAATGGAGCCACAGCCCAAATAATGAAACCCGCATGTTGAGTGGTAGTTTCAGTAAGGATGTATTTCCTCTTTTTCATTGTTCGCGGGGTTGCATTATCATTAATAATTCTACATTTGCGCCGTTATTTGCTGAATGGCAATATCGCCTTCTGAATCTTAGAAACACGCCTGTAAAAATCAACCTTTAAAATCTTCAACGATGTTTAAAACCAACGAATATTTCGACGGAAACGTAAAATCAATTGCTTTTGAAATGCCCGAAGGTCCTGCTACCATTGGGGTAATGGCTGCCGGTGAATATAATTTCGGGACTTCGAGTATTGAATATATGACCGTTACTTCGGGCGAATTGCTTGTGATGCTCCCGGGCGAAACCGCGTGGAAAGCCTACAAACCATTCGAAACATTTGTTGTGGAAAAAGGAGTGACCTTTAAAGTAAAAGCCCAGGCCGACACCAGCTATCTCTGCCTGTACCGTTAAATTCCACCTCTTGAATAAGGGGTCACATTCTGCGCGGCAAAACTTCCTTCGAGGAATTTATAATAGCCTGCCACGGCAATCATAGCCGCATTATCAGTAGTAAACTGAAATTCAGGGATATGTACGGTCCAGCCTGCCGATTCGTGCATATCGGCAATGGCTTTGCGCAAGCCTGAGTTGGCCGAAACGCCGCCGGCAATGGCCACTTCGGTTATGCCTGTTTGCTTACTGGCTAGTTTCAGCTTTACCATCAGCGTATTTATGATAGCCGATTGAATGGAAGCGCAGAGATCGGGGAGGTGGTTCTGGATAAACATGGCATCCTCTTTCAGCCTGTCGCGCAGGAAATATAAAATCGATGTCTTTAACCCGCTGAAACTGAAATCGAGATCGGGAATGTTGGTTTTTGCAAAAACAAAAGCTTCGGGATTTCCTTCTTTTGCATATTTATCAATCAGCGGTCCGCCGGGGTACTCGAGCCCGAGTATTTTTGCCGATTTCTCAAATGGTTCGCCTGTAGCATCATCAATGGTTTGGCCGATGATCTGCATTTCGTGGTATCCCTTCACCATCACGTTTTGGGTATGCCCGCCCGCCAC
>CALCJE010000008.1 GCA_937965665.1 uncultured Bacteroidales bacterium | reverse complement strand
GTACGTTAACTATGTTTATACCCAGGTTACGCTCCCCTTTGGTTGAAAGATAGATAGCATTATGTTCAGTAAATGAGATATAAGGTTGTGGATCGGCAAAAGAAACCAACGTGGAATAGTTTTCCTCCAGTTCCCGCCCGAAAATACTCCGTAATCCTTTTTTAATTAAGAGATTATAGCTTTGTCCACCTAAAAATGCGCCCCGCACTCTCAACCCGTTGGGTATAATCTCCGGCTGAATATCCACTGCAGGATCCGTACTTACAAATGCGCCTAATCCTTCTCCAAGTAAAGGCTGTGAAGTATAAATGTCGATATATCCTTTACCCTGGTCGAAACCGGGTTCAAAACCCTGTATGGTAAGTCTTTCCTTCGAAGGAACTACAAAATCACCCTGTACCTGCCCGGTTGTAGCTGTATTACCACCACTACATATCAAACCTTTTTCAATAATTATTTCACCTTTTGCTTCGGAGCCGGGGTCTTGACTGTTGTATGGGAAAGCAATTTCAATAGATTCTGCATCATTTTGAGTAACAATCCGGTAATCTGTAGCGGTACCTCCTACCAGCACCTTAAGCAAAGGTTTCAATTTTGAGGGCGACACCGGGTTATTGAGCATAAGCTGGCAACGAACTTCCACCTGGCTTGCCAGTTCTTCGCTCAGCGACCAATAGGTATTGATGGTATTAATCTTTAAAAACGGGGTGTGGAATAAAACAGGCTCATCGTCGACATTGAACTTGGTTGCCGAGTATTTCAATAATTTATTGTTTAACAAAGCTTTGTAGGCAGTGGCTGGCAGCAGCGCAGTCTCCGGGGAAAACGTAAGTTCCGATTTTCCGGTCCACATAAACCGTCCCTGTATGGCTGGCTCGAACCTGATGTATTGGGTTGTATCCCACTTATTCATCAGTCCGGAGTCGAAAATCAACGTTTTATTAAAGGTAAACACCAGGTTTTGAGTGCGAAGAACTTCATCCTCAAAATTAGTTTTGGTAACTTTAACTGAATTATACTTACTGCACGACAATAACATTACGCCCAGTAATGCGAAACAAAGCAGGTGTTTAAACATATTCAGGAAAGATTAGGTGTTTAATTTAGTTGGATTACAACACAATAAGTAAATTTATCTTGAAAACAAGCAATTTAATACTACCTATAAAGATAAGAAAATATTATACAAATGACACAGATAGAAATATTTTTATAACAGATTATCCTGGACAACAAAACGGATACAAAACTAAAAACTGCAAAATCGTATGTCAAAAAAAAAGGAACCCTTTGGGTTCCTTTAAATTAGATTTAAGCCAGCAAAGCTGGAAAAATTACTTTTTAACAGTAGTATCAGTAGCAGCAGGAGCGGCAACAGCTGTATCAGTTGTAGCAGCCTGAACTTGTGTAGTATCGGCAGTAGCTTCTGATTTAGTTTCGCCTGATTTGCAAGCTGCGAATGATGCGAGACCTGCGATTGCAAGTAAGAAGAACAGTTTTTTCATGTGTTGTTTGTTTTAGGAGGTTAATTTGCTGCAAAAGTATACAAAATTTTATCGCAACGAACACACATTTTGCTTTTAATGTTATTTATTTTACCATTTTTTTGTTAACAGCTTGAATGTTAATAACTATTTTGCCAAACATACAGCTGTTTAGCCATAGTTTAAACTGAATTGCCTGTCATGGCATGAGTTTTGTTCGGGGCCCGATTGCAAAAAATGGTTGTCCTTAACAAGTTAAATTACAAGCAATGCTAAAAACTTGTTCCATCCACTCAGCCCATCTTTTACATAATTAGTTAAAATCCTATGCATTAACGAAAAATAAGGCAGCCGCTACGCTCTTTTCACTTGTTGGTACGCTTGCCCTCTTAACCAGTATTTGTAACTACAGTGCGAGTTTAACCCATTGAAAAAATTCATTTTAAGAGCACTAAATAAGACATACCGGAGGGCATCTCTTATTTTTATATTTTTGCAGCCTGAAGCTGAGCAGTAATTAATCAGGGTGTAGCTTCATTTTATCAGGGAAATTTTGCATTGCAATATACGTTCATGAAGAGATCTTTTCGAAAACTGAATTACTCCGGCAATCCCCAGGTTGTGCTGGTTTTCCGGCTATTACTGGTATTACTGCTGATGATGATAACAAGGCTGCTGATCTATTTCCTGCATCCTTCACTTTTTCCGGGTATTACCCCTGGAAAATTATTGTATTACGCATTTGTTGGCCTGCGTTTCGACATCGTAGCTGTTTTATACGGCAATATATTGTATATCATAATGTTAAACCTGCCCTTCAGGTTCAGGAGAAGCCGGTTTTTCAATATTATAACTGACACCATTTTTTATATTTCAAATATCATTTTGCTGGTTCCTAACCTGGCTGATACCGCCTATTACCCGTTTTCGCTGAAACGCATGACTATTGATATCTTCAGTTATATCAGTACCGGCGATGATACGGCCAATATGATGCCCCAGTTTATCCGCGATTACTGGTACGTGGTGTTACTGTGGTTTACATCCATATTCCTGCTCATTTTTATAAGTCGCCGTATCCGTATAGCCACCAGGTATGTGATGCAGAAACAGCCCTCTTATTTCCTGGCGCAAACACTATCCATGGTTTTCTTCCTTGGATTGACCGTGCTAGGTGTTCGCGGGGGAATACAATTAAAACCCATCGGTATTCTAAATGCTTCACAATATGCACCATCGCAGGAAACACCCGTGGTGCTTAACTCAGCATTTACCCTGATGCGTTCGTATGGACAGCAAGGCATACAAAAGCAGAGTTTTTTTAAGGATGAAAAGGAAATGTATGCCATTTTTGATGCACAGAAGAATTATGCAGGCGCTGATAGCCTCGGTAACGCATTACCCATGCAGAAAAAAAATGTTTTCATCATCATCCTCGAAAGTTTTTCGGCCGAGCACATTGGAGCTCTTACACACCAAAAAGGCAACAGGAACAGCGATTTTACACCTTTCCTCGACAGCCTGGCCGAAAAGAGTATTGTTTTCCATGGCTTTGCCAATGGCAAGCGGAGCATCGAAGGGATACCAGCCGTACTGGCATCGCTGCCAACCTGGATGACCGAAGATTTTATCACTTCGCAATATTCCTCCGATAAAATTAACAGCCTGGCCAGCCTGTTGAAGACGGAGGGTTATCATACGTCATTTTTTCATGGTGGTAAAAACGGGACTATGGGTTTCGATGCATTTTGCCGTTCGGCAGGATTTGATGCCTACTATGGGAAAAACGAATACCCTAACCAGGCTGATTTCGACGGGCATTGGGGGATATGGGATGAACCTTACCTGCAGTATATTGCCCAAACCCTCAACAGCCTTCCTAAACCGTTCATGAGTGCGGTTTTCACACTTTCGTCGCACCACCCTTACAAAGTGCCCGAAAAGTATAAAAATAAATTCAGGAAAGGACCGCTTGAAATCCAGCAAACCATCATGTATTCGGACTATGCGCTGCAGAAATTCTTCGAAACAGCTTCGACCATGCCCTGGTTTAATAATACCATTTTCGTAATCACTGCCGACCATACCTCCGAAGCATGGCAGCCTTTTTATAAAAACCGGGTCGGCCAGTATTTTGTCCCCATTTTCTTTTACGAATCCGGAAGTAACAAGAACGGACACAAGGAAATTATTGCTCAGCAAACAGATATTATGCCTACTATACTTGATATGCTTCACTATCCAAAACCTTTCATT
This sequence comes from uncultured Bacteroidales bacterium, assembly GCA_937965665.1. Taxonomy (GTDB): domain Bacteria; phylum Bacteroidota; class Bacteroidia; order Bacteroidales; family UBA4417; genus UBA4417. The sequence continues at coordinate 15,044 of CALCJE010000008.1, read as the reverse complement.
GCTTTCGGTGGATCGTTGCTGCGCGATAATGAGCCCAGGTTCAGCCTAAGTTATCTGAATGGAAATTACCAGCTTATCAAAGATATGAATGCCTGGCAAACCGATTTCAAGATTTCGTATTCTTTGTATAATTTCGAGAAAGACAGTTTACTGAATAACAACCTTTATAGCCCCAATAATAATATTGCCAATGAAAATGACAAGTTATTAAAGGCCATCATTCAGCAGTATAACAACCGTTTAATCGAAAACAAGTTACAGATACACTAACCTATATGACTGAAGGGAAGAAGAAGATTATCTTTATTGTGAATCCCAAAGCCGGTATCACACCAAAGAGTAAAGTGGTTATTGAGTTACTGGCGGGAAATATTTTCCCTGCATCCAGGTTTATCCCCGAAGTTGTGTTTACTGAGCGGGCAGGCCATGCAACTGAACTGGCCAAAGATGCTGTTGCCCGCGGATTTGACATAGTTGTTGCCTCGGGCGGCGATGGAACTATAAATGAAGTAGCCTGCGCCATGACTGACACCGGGATTCCGATGGGAATTCTGCCTGCGGGATCAGGTAATGGATTGGCACGTTGCCTGGGCATTTCAATGAGTTATGCACTTGCATTACGGACCATTATCCGGGGCAAAACAAAAAAAATGGATATTGCAACTGTTAACGGCATGCTATATACCAGCATTGCCGGGGTTGGATTCGATGCATTTGTTGCTCAGAAATTTGCCGGTTCATACATCAGGGGTATGATTTCGTATATGCGCATCGTGCTGAAGGAATTTCCAAAATACAAGCCTGTAACTTATCAACTCACCATCGATGGCACCCGCATGGACAAGGAAGCGTTGATGATTGTGTTTGCCAACAGCAACCAATTTGGCTTCAATACACGTATTGCGCCCGATGCGAGTGTTGACGACGGCTTGATTGATGTGTGCGTGATAAAAAAAATGCCGGTTTCGCAACTGGTCAATGTTGGTTATCACTTACTGAAAGGCACACCGGTAAAAACGGGTTATGCCGAATATTTTAAAGGAACAAATATTACTCTCGAAAATTCATCCGAACTGATCATGAATATCGACGGGGAACCAAAAATTGTGAGTACGCCTGTAAATATTGGCATCAAACCGCTGGCCCTTACTGTAATTGTGCCTTAAACTGGATTAAAGTATTCAGCCTATATCGTTGAAAAATGTCGAAGAAAAATAAACCTACCGGAATAGTTTACTCCACCAACCCAAATTATATTTACCAGGTGGAACAGGAACAGGAAGCTGTAACTTTGCCACCGCAACAGCAAAACCTGAGAGTTATGCTCGATCGCAAGCAGCGTGGTGGCAAACAGGTAACACTGGTAACCGGGTTTGTAGGCACACAAAATGACCTGGACGAACTTGGCAGAATGCTGAAAAGTAAATGCGGGGTGGGCGGATCAGCTAAGGACAATGAAATACTGGTACAGGGTGATTTCAGGAACAAAGTTTTGGAACTGCTCACCAAGGCGGGATATAAAGCCAAATTAGCCGGAGGCTGAGCCTATAAAACACATGTTTAACAAGAACCTGGAATAAGGTAACTAAAACAAAAAAAAATACTATGTTTCAAGAACTTGCCAGAATTATTACCGCATGGCTTACAGGCCTGGGTCTCAGGCCGCTGACTGCTGCAAAAATAGCGGGCATTTCCGACTTCCTGACCGTATTGGTGCTGGGTGTGATAGTATATTACATAACAAAATATTTCATTATTCGCATCATTAAACGAATTGCCGTAAAAACAGCCAGCAACTGGGACGATGCCTTACTCGAGCATAAAGTTTTTCAGCGCATGGCATTCCTCATCCCGGGGATCCTTATTTACCAGTCAATCCCGGTTACCCTCGACGAATTCCCTGGTTTTATAGCTACCGCGCTTAAGCTTACCAATCTTTATATCATCATCGTATTCCTTTTAATCATAAACTCATTTCTGAACGCGGTGTATGCCATGTACCAGAAAAGCGAGTTTGCCCTCTATCACCCGATAAAAGGATACATTCAGATTGCAAAAATCATTGTTTTTATCGTAGTATTCCTGCTGATACTTTCATTGCTTTTTAACCAATCACCGTTATACATGCTTACCGGTCTCGGAGCATTTTCAGCGGTGCTGTTACTCATTTTTAAAGACCCAATTCTGGGATTTGTTGGCGGGATTCAGCTTTCGGCCAACGATATGGTTCGCCAGGGCGATTGGATCAGCATGCCTAAATTCGGCGCTGACGGTACCGTTCTCGAAATTTCATTAACAACCGTTAAAGTGCAGAATTTCGACAATACCATTTCTACCTTGCCGACATATTCCCTGGTTTCGGAATCGTTTCAGAACTACCGCGGCATGAAGGATTCCGGGGTGCGACGCATGAAACGAAGCATCAGTATTGATATGTCGAGCGTTAAATTCTGCACCCAGGAAATGCTTGATAAATTCAGGAAAATAACCATACTTCAGGAATACATTGACCGAACCGAAGCTGATCTTGAAAATTACAATAAGGAAAACAATATCGATAACTCGGTTTTTATAAACGGTCGTCGACAAACAAACATCGGTGTTTTCAGGGCTTACCTCGAAGAATACCTGGCACACCACCCGCTGGTTGACAATAACAGCGACCTGCTGGTACGCCAGTTGCAGCCCAATTCATCGGGTATTCCTATCGAAATTTACGCATTTACACTCGAAACCGAGTTTATCCGTTACGAAAAAGTACAGTCGGATATTTTTGACCACATTCTGGCTATTGTTCCCCAATTCGAATTGCGGGTATTTCAAAGCCCAACGGGCGAAGACCTGAGGCAAAGCAATGCCGTATATTTTGAGCGGAATGATATTCCCGCCTAAAAGTTAACACCTCTGATCCGCTGCCGGATTGATTTCCATTTCAGGAACTCGAACCAGGTCACATTCATCAGGAGCATCAGCAATCCGTACACCATATCTTCCACAGGGATGGTACCAATTCTTATTCCCAGGTTTTGCGTATTGTCGTAAAACACTACTTCACCGGGAATAAAAGCGCCGGTGAGTATTCCGTTTACAATAAAAAAAGGAATAAGGGTAACAAAATACATCAGGTAGAAACGCCCCATGTACCTGCCCCTGATAAAAAAACGGTGAAACAACAGGAAACCTCCTGTAGCCAGGAAAGTTACGGTAGTATAAAGCCGATCCGTATTCAGCATACCAATGAGTAATAGCACAATGGCCAGTACCAGGCTGAACTTGTCGGCATATTTTCCAAGGTAATCCTTGCGCACCAGGTAGTTGAGTGCATGATAGGTAAAAAGGCAGGCATAAGGTATAGCTACAAAAAACATCCATTCTTCAAGGGGCAGGTTGCCGATATAAATACCCAAAACATACCGTGGATTAAATCCCCACACGCCTAAATGTGTTTTGAGCATATCCCACGGAATAAAGATCAGCATTGTTAATGCCATGGCCGGGAAAAGAAAACGCCAACGTTTATAAAATTGCAGCCGCTTGTCGAAACCGGCTACAAAAGGAATACTTATCGCACCCAGGTTAATAAAAACATATAGCCAATGATCCATTCAGTGGTTGGTTTTTAAGAATTACCGAAAAATGCTGAAGCCTATTTGTTTTTCTTCTTCCCAAACTCCTCCAGGTAATATTTAAACGGAGCAATCAGAAAGCCATAATTATAATTCGCATGCGGATTGTGGTGCTCTAGATGTGCCTTAACTGTGGCACGTAAATATCGGTTTGAGAAATTTTTAAGTATAGGGATGCGCTGATGCACATATACATCGTGAAACATAAAGTAGGCACCGCCATAAAGCATGATACCTATTCCGATACTTAGCAAATAGCTGTTAGGATTTACGACGCCCAGGTATATAAGTACAATGCTTGGCACGGCAAAAATAACGGCAAAAACATCGTTCCATTCAACTTTACGTCCATCGCGGATGTGGTGATCGCGGTGAAAGAACCACATAAAGCCATGCATCACGTACTTGTGGGTAAACCAGGCCATGAATTCCATAAAGAGGAATGCAAAAATTACAAGCAGTATGTTTATTAACAGTTCCATGTGTAAATTTTATTGAATTAAAGTTATCTGAATAAACAATTTCTTAGGCAAACAGTTCAGGAAATCTTTCTTCCATTTTTCCATTATAATCCTGAACCATACTGTGTATTTTTCCGGGGCTGACCGCATATCTTCCATCAAATCAGCAGGTTTGACCCATTTATAAGCATTAGCTTCTTCCGGATTAAGCACCGGAATGCCATTGAATGTTCCAAAAAATACATGATCGTACTCATGTTCAATCAACCCGTTATCGAAATGCGCTTTGTATATGAACTCAAATGAGCCGGACAGCTCGGTGGTAAAACCCATTTCCTCTCTAAGCCTTCTGGTGGCAGCCTCAAGGCTATCTTCACCGGGCCTGGGATGGCTGCAGGCAGTATTACTCCATAATCCAGGGGTATGATATTTGGAGAAAGCACGCTGCTGTAGCAGAATCTCTCCCTGGTCATTGAATACAAGTATGGAGAGCGCCCGGTGTAACTCACCTTTCAGGTGGGCCTCCATTTTTTCCATTTCACCGATTGAATGGTCGTGAGTATCTACAAGTATGACATGTTCTTTCATGATTTCTTAGGATTGAATTTGGCTATTAACTGGTTTACGGTGTTTCGTTCAGTCTTATCGAGATCGGCATTGTACATAATGAACCGGCACATCCGCAGGTAAAGATACGAATTGGGGGTATTGGAATTTATATTCGTTAGCGTTTGCAAGATGATAGTTTTATCATTTTTAATATCATCGTTGTAACCCAGAAAACCTGGCGCCTTGAGTTGGGTTGCTAATCGCAGGAAACGTATTTCTGTATCAAGTGGCCGCAGTGCAACTGCTTTTTCGAGTTCACTTTTACCATTATTAAAATACTCTAGTTTTTTTCGCACCCCGCTCACCGTCCCTGCCGAAGCCGCTGATGCCGCACCCCTGTAAGCAAGCATTAAAGGATCTTTACTCAGGTCATACTTTTCGAGCGACTTGTAAAGTTGAAAAGCCGCACCCTCTGCCCTATCCATGGCGAAAAACTGGTCACGTACTTTATCGGGCGATAAAGGCTGAGCTTTAACTACAATGCTTCCGAGTAAAAATGTAGTAAAAAGGAGCGATAAAAGTATCCTCATATAGAATTGGTTAAGTTTTGAAAATATGCCTTTAGCAAAAGTACATATTTCCTTCCATTCGATACCCTTATCCGCTCTTTTAGAAGTTTTTCAGCTTTTACTTTTCTAATTTTCAGTAAAAGTTCATGAAAATACACATAGGCAACCAAAACACCAAACCTGGCACCATCGGGCAATTTCCTGATGCCGGTTAGTCCATCGGCAAAATCTTTTTCAATATCATCCTCAACAGCCCTTTTGGTTTCATCATTCCATTTGGCCATATCAATACCGGGAAAATAACTGCGACCCAGGTCTTTGAAATCGGCTTTCAGGTCGCGCAGAAAATTAATCTTCTGAAATGCTGATCCCAGCCTCATAGCCGAAGGTTTTAACTCAGCATATTGTTGCTGGTTGCCTTCACAAAAAACACGCAGACACATAAGGCCAACTACTTCGGCTGAGCCAAGGATGTATGCTTCATATTTATCCTGATCATATTCCACTTTTTCAAGATCCATTTCCATGCTCTTCAGGAAAAGATCTATCAACTCTCTTTCAATTTTATAGTGGTTAACCACATATTGAAAATTATTCAGGATTGGATTCAGGCTAATCTGTTCATCAATAGCATTATAGGTATCTTCCTTGAATCGTTGTAACAACTTTTGTTTGTCATACCCATGAAATGAATCTACAATCTCATCAGCAAAACGAACAAATCCGTAAACGCCATAAATCGGATCATGAAACCGCTTACTAAAAAAACGTATTCCAAGTGAAAACGACGTACTATAAGCAATAGTCGTCATCTTACTCGATTTACGCGATATCATGTCAAACAATTCTTTCATACTTTTTTCTAAATTAATAGCTTCAATACTTGAATCACCTTTGATAAGGGTAAAGATTCATGAATGATTACCCATTGCAATTTATTAACCTTTTAATGACTCATCTTTTATAATCAGCTTGGCTGCCATTTCTCCCGAAATAAGCGCAGGAGGTACACCAGGGCCCGGAACTGTAAGCTTCCCGGTATAAAAGAGGTATTTTACTTTTTTGCTCTGCATCTTGGGCTTCAGGAAAGCAGTTTGCAGCAGCGTATTGGCCAATCCATATGCATTCCCTTTAAATGCATGGTAATCACTTTCAAAATCGGCATGTGCATAACTGCGTTTAAAAACAATATTTTCACTGATGTCCTGCCCGGTCAGAGTTTTAAATCGTTCTAAAATTATCCTGAAATATTTTTCACGAAGTTCTTCTGTGTCTTCAAGCCCGGGTGCAACCGGAATCAGGAAAAATAAATTTTCCATTCCTTCGGGGGCAACGGTTTCATCGGTCCTGGAGGTGCAACTCAGGTAAATCGATGGATTTTCGGGCCACCCGGGAGTATCATAAATGAAACCTGCATGCTTTGCCAAATCCTGGTCAAAAAATAACGTATGATGCTCAATCCCTTCCAGTTTTTTATTAATTCCGACGTAAAATATCAGTGACGAAGGCGACAACACCCTCGAATTCCAGTATTTCTCCGTATACGACCGATACCCATAGGGCAGCAACTGTGTTTCAACATATTGATAATCAGCTGAGGCAAGAATGTATGGAGCTTCTAATCGCTGGCCATTAGCAATAACGGCTGATATCTGGTCACCCTTGAACTCAAATTTTTCAACCGGACTGTTAAAAACAAATTTCACCCCAAGTGAAGTGGCAAGTTTTACCATTCCTTCAACTAACTGGTACATACCACCAACAGGGTACCAGGTGCCTAGTTTTATGTCACCATAATTCATCAGGCTATATAATGCCGGGGTAGTTTTCCCGGTTCCACCCAGGAACAGGATAGGGAACTCAAGCATTTGCCTTAGGCGGGCACTTTTAAAATGATGCTTCAGATGCGAATCGAAAGAGCGAAACATATGCAGCCTGAATACCGAGGCCAGCATTTCTGGTTGGGCGAACTCCAGCACTGACAAGCCGGGTTTATAAACAAACTTGCTCATGGCAATTTTGTACTTATATTCAGCCTCTTCCAGGAACTTTGTGAGCGCGGCTCCAGCTCCAGGCTCCTCTTTTTCAAAAATCTCAGTTATTTCACTGAAGGTCGCAGGCATATCAACAACTTCCCCTGGCCCAAAATGAAACCGGTACGAAGGATCCAGCCGATGCAATTGGTAAAAATCAGAAGGCTGCTTGTTGAAGATTGCAAAAAACTTTTCAAAAACATCGGGCATCCAGTACCAGCTGGGCCCCATATCGAACGTAAATCCATTTTCCGAAAACTTCCTGGCTCTCCCCCCGGGAGTACTGTTTTTCTCCAGTACAGTAACATCGAACCCTTGCTGCGCAAGCACTGCCGCCGCAGCAAGACCTGAAAAGCCGGCTCCTATAATTATAACTTTTTTCATACTTTTATTCTGCTCATAATGTAACAAACACTTCCATGTTTTGTTTAATAATAAATCAGTATTATTAAACAAATAAAACGTAATACACCTGCATCATCCTAGTCAAATTTAACTTAATTTTGCACAGCATTTACAACCTGATTTATTCTGCGAGAAACAGATTGAATATCAAATAAAAAATTCGATTAAAAGTTTTTTATTTGAAGTATTAGTTGTACTTTTGCAGCCCGAAAAATGGAAAGATAAGCAATTAAACGTTACACAGATATGTATTTAACGCCTGAAATCAAAAAAGATTTATTCAAAGAAAACGGACAATCTGATGCCGATACAGGATCAGCAGAAGGCCAGGTAGCCCTCTTCACCTTCCGTATCAAACATCTGACCGAACACCTGAAAGAGAACAAAAAGGACCTTGCAACGCAGCGGTCACTGGTCCGTTTGGTAGGTAAACGACGTAAAATGCTTGATTACCTCAAAAAGAAAGACATCGAACGTTACCGTGCTATTATTGCCAAGTTAGGACTTCGCAAGTAATCGGTTACATGATTTTATACACAGAAAGGCAATCTTCAAATTGCCTTTTTTTGTATTGATACGAACTAGTTTTTTGTTCGGAACCTAACCGGAGCAAAGCAGCAGTTATTGATGTAGAGTCGGTAATCCTTTCCTTAAGCACGATTAATGCCAGTACCGCCAGGCAAAAAACAAGGCGGGCATAAACAAAACCGGTTGATCCGTGGTGCTCTATTTAACCGGTTACGCACAAAACAAAGCACCTTATGTTACACAATAGAAATAAAGAGGTAAATTATGGAAGGAATTGTTAAAACCTTCGACATTGGCGACGGACGCATGATTTCGATTGAAACAGGCAAACTTGCCAAACAAGCTGATGGAGCTTGTGTTGTAAAAATGGGTAATACTATGCTGCTGGCAACCGTAGTCGCAGCAAAAGATGCTAAAGAAAACGTGGATTTCATGCCACTTTCGGTTGAGTATCGCGAAAAATATGCTGCCTCAGGCAGATTCCCCGGAGGATTCTTCAAAAGAGAAGCGCGTCCTTCGGATAATGAAATTTTAATTTCAAGATTAATTGACCGCGCCCTGCGGCCATTATTCCCCGACAATTATCACGCGGAAGTTCAGGTGATCGTTACCCTGATTTCGTCCGACGAAACAATTTTACCAGATGCACTGGCTTGTTTGGCAGCTTCAAGCGCCCTGGCTGTATCAGATATACCCTTCAACGGACCTGTAAGCGAAGTTCGCGTTGCACGTGTTGGTGGCACTTATGTTGTGAATCCTGAAATAAGCCAGCTCGAAACAGCTGATATCGACATTATTGTTGCTGCTACCGAAGCCAACATTATGATGGTTGAAGGCGAAATGAAAGAAGTTTCGGAGCAGGCTATGGTTGATGCCATTGAGTTTGCACACAAACATATCAAACTGGCTTGCAAAGCGCAGCTGGAACTTGCCGGAATGATTGAAAAATCGTCACCAAAACGCGAATATTGCCACGAAAAAAATGATGAAGAATTAAAAGCTTCAGTTTTTAACTTCTGCTACGATAAAATTTACAAGGTCGCCATGTCGGGCTCAGGTAAAAAAGAACGTACCGAAGCTTTCGCTGCAATAAAACAGGAATTCACAGAAACACTTGATCCTGACTTTGCTGCCGAAAACGCACCGCTCATCGGCCGTTACTATCACGATGTTGAGAAAAAAGCAATGCGTGATATGATTCTGAACGATAAACGCAGGCTCGATGGCCGTAAACTGGATGAAATACGCCCGATTTGGTCGGAAGTAGATTATCTGCCAACAGCACATGGATCGGCGATCTTCACACGTGGAGAAACACAGTCGCTTACCACGGTTACCCTGGGATCAAAACTTGACACTCAGGATATTGATGGTGTAGTTATTCAGGGCGAACAGGATTTCCTGCTTCACTATAACTTCCCTCCTTTTTCAACTGGCGAAGTAAAACGTATCATGGGAGTTGGTCGTCGCGAAATCGGGCATGGAAACCTTGCGCTGCGCGCGTTAAAGCCAATGATGCCTTCGAAAGATATAAATCCTTACACCGTTCGCGTGGTAAGTGATATTCTCGAATCGAACGGTTCTTCTTCCATGGCCACAGTTTGTGCCGGAACCCTTGCATTGCTCGATGCCGGTGTAAAACTCATAAAACCGGTTGCTGGTATAGCCATGGGTTTGATCACCGAAGGATCTAAATTCTCCATTTTGAGTGATATTCTCGGCGACGAGGACCACCTGGGCGATATGGATTTCAAGGTAACCGGTACCCGCGACGGGATAACCGCTTGCCAGATGGATATTAAAGTGGATGGCCTTTCGGCTGAAATTATGGCACAAGCCATGGAACAGGCCCGCTTAGGACGTTTGCACATACTGGGCGAAATGGCTAAAACCATTACCGAACCCCGCGAAGATTACAAACCACACGTTCCCCGTATCGTTAAACTGACGATACCGCGTGAATTTATCGGTGCCGTAATCGGGCCAGGTGGTAAAATTATCCAGGAAATGCAACGCGAAACCGGAACCACCATCGTAATCGAAGAAGTAGGTGAATTCGGAATCATTGATGTAGTTTCGAGCAACAAAGCTTCCATTGATGCCGTGAAAGAAAAAATCAAACGTATTGTTGCCGTTCCCGAAGTTGGTGAAGTATATAACGGAACCGTTAAAACCATTACTGCTTTTGGTGCTTTTGTAGAAATACTGCCTGGCAAAGATGGTTTACTCCATATTTCGGAAATTGAATGGAGCAGGCTGAAAGACGTGGAAAGCGTACTTAAAGTTGGCGATAAAATTGACGTTAAACTGATAGAAGTAGATCCTAAAACCGGCAAGCTGAAACTTTCCCGCAAAGTATTGCTTCCTCGCCCCGAGAATACAGACGGAGCAAAATAATTTGGTCAAAAACAAAACACCTTCCCCTTATTTATTAACGGGAAGGTGTTTTTTTGCACAAATGTGAAACCTACATCTTATTTATTGCGTATAGAGAACGCCAACACAAAATTCATACTATGAGGCAACTCAAAATAACTAAACAAGTTACCAACCGCGAAACCGCTTCGCTTGACAAATACCTGCAGGAGATCGGTAAAGTTGAACTGATTACGGCCGAAGAAGAAGTACAGCTTGCTCAACGCATCAAACAAGGCGACCGCGCAGCGCTCGAAAAACTTACCAAAGCCAACCTCCGTTTCGTGGTTTCAGTTTCAAAACAATATCAGAACCAGGGACTCAGCCTGCCTGACCTTATCAACGAAGGGAACCTTGGTCTTATAAAAGCAGCGCAACGTTTCGACGAAACCCGTGGTTTTAAATTTATTTCCTATGCCGTTTGGTGGATTCGTCAATCCATTCTTCAGGCTTTGGCCGAACAATCGCGTATTGTCAGGCTACCGCTCAATAAAATCGGAGCAATAAATAAAATCAATAAAGCTTACGCTAAACTCGAACAAGAGTATGAACGCGAGCCTAACAGCGACGAAATTGCAACCCTGCTCGAAATCAGCGAGAACGAAGTAAAAGAATCGATGCGCAACAGTGGTCGCCATGTTTCGATGGACGCACCTTTAATTCAGGACGAAGACAATACGATGTACGATGTACTTCGCAGCGACGACGGACCAACTCCTGAAACCGGTCTTCTGTACGAATCACTGCGTAAGGAAATTGATCGCGCCATTTCAACGCTTACTCCCCGCGAAGCCGATGTTATCAAATTATATTTTGGCCTCAACGGCAGCCATCCTTATACACTCGAAGAAATCGGCGAAAAATTCGATCTCACCCGCGAGCGTGTACGGCAAATAAAAGAAAAAGCTATCCGCAGGCTGAAACATACTGCACGAAGCAAAATACTGAAAACTTACCTTGGGTAATATTTTAAAAGAGCGGATTGTTGTCCGCTCTTTTTTTATAATTTTTATCTACTTTTATACTTTTAAAATTACGTCCTTAAACATTTCGCCACTATGCCTATCATTGCCCCCTCCATCCTGAGCGCCGATTTCCTGAATCTTGGAAAAGACATTGAAATGATTAACCAAAGCCAGGCCGAATGGATTCATATTGATGTGATGGATGGTGTTTTTGTTCCGAATATTTCATATGGAATCCCGATTATAAAAGCAGTACGGAAAGCTTCAAAAAAAATACTGGATGTACATTTGATGATTGTTCAGCCGGAACGGTATTTTGAAACTTTCCGCGACGCGGGCGCAGATATGATTACATTTCATTACGAAGCCTCAGTTCATCTGCACCGTTCGGTGGCTATGATTCATGAACTTGGGATAAAAGCCGGTATCGTTTTAAACCCGCATACCCCGGTTAATGTACTCTCCGAAATACTCCCTGACCTGGATATGGTTCTCCTGATGTCAGTAAATCCTGGTTTTGGTGGTCAGAAATTTATCGAAAACACATACCGCAAAATTGCCGCGCTCAAACAAATGATCGGGGCAACTGGCAAAAATATATTGATAGAGGTAGATGGAGGTGTTGACATATCGAATGCATCCGGATTAGTGCAGCATGGAGCAGATGTTCTGGTGGCAGGTAATACCGTTTTCTCTTCATCCAATCCCCAGGAAACGATCCTAAAATTAATGGGTGTAAAATAAAGCCAAAAGCCACCGATTCAGGATATTTTTTTGCCTCATCCACATTTATTGCATCTTTAATACACATTTAATCAGTATTTTATACTACACTCTTTTTATTTTATCAAGCAGTAAGCATTTCAATATTTATGGCATATATTTGCATATAATAAAATTCGTCAGCGTATATGAACAATGTATTTGAAGGACTGCAGCCTGAAAAAGTTTGGCAGTATTTTGGAGAGATTTGCAACGTGCCAAGGCCATCGAAAAAAGAAAAACTGATCTCCGACTATATCATAGGTGTAGCGCGCCGACTAAATCTAGAACACGAAACTGATGAAGTAGGCAATATACTTATCCGCAAACCAGCTTCCGCAGGTTATGAGCACGTTCCGACAGCCGTGTTGCAAAGTCATATTGATATGGTGTGCGAAAAAAACAGTGACACATATCATGATTTTGAAAATGATCCTATCATTCCGCGACGCGATGGCGAATGGATCAAAGCAACCGGTACAACCCTGGGCGCCGACGATGGAATAGGGATAGCCACCCAACTTGCAATCCTTGAAGCAACCGATATTGAACATGGTCCGCTCGAAATGCTATTCACCATTGATGAAGAAACCGGTCTCACCGGTGCTAAAGGATTAAAACCCGGATTCCTGAAAGGCAAAGTGCTCCTAAACCTTGATTCAGAAGATGAAGGTGAATTATTCATCGGGTGTGCCGGTGGCCAGGACACAAAACTTTTTATGAACTATTCGAGGGTTGCTGTAAATTTCGACTTCACCGGGTTCCAGATCAGGGTTTCAGGTTTACAGGGTGGTCATTCTGGTGATGACATCAACAAAGGACGGGGCAATGCCGTTAAAATTTTAAACAGGTTGCTCTGGAGTTCAAGCCATTTGTTCGAAATCAGGCTTTCGGAAATCGATGGAGGTAACCTTCGCAATGCAATAGCACGCGAAGCATATGCGAATATCATCGTGCCTAACCGGTTCAGTAATGATTTCATCCAATACGTAAAAAAATTCAATGCAACACTGAAACAGGAATACCGGATTACCGAACCCGGTCTGCTGATCAGCTACCAGCAAACAGAACTGCCTTCATTCCTGATCGATCTGTCAACACAGGACCGCCTGCTGAATGCGTTATATGCTTGTCCGCACGGGGTAATAGCCATGTCGGCTGATATCCCGAATTTCGTTGAAACCTCAACAAATCTTGCCTCTGTAAAGATGAATGAGAAAGTAATTGAAATCGGAACCAGCCAGCGAAGTTCATCTGAGCATGGAAAAGAAGATGTTGTTAATATGGTTGAAAGCGTTTTCAGGCTTGCCGGTGCAAAAATAGTTCACAACGACGGTTACCCTGGATGGACACCTAATCCCAAATCACCTATCCTGGAGACAACCCGTAAAGCATACCATAAATTATTCGGTAACGAACCTAAGGTACTCGCTATTCACGCAGGTCTTGAGTGCGGCCTGATCGGCGAACAATACCCTGGAATTGATATGATTTCGTATGGCCCTACCATTAAAGGAGCACATTCCCCCGACGAACGACTCGAAATTGCAACTGTTCAGAAGTTTTGGGATCTGACACTGGAAGTATTAAAAAATATACCACACTAAGTATTGAAATCAACAATAATAAAAGAGGCTGCTCTGGAAGGCAGCCTCTTTTATTTACATATAATAAGGTATTGAACCAATAATATTTTTAGAGCCCTACACTAAATCCAACACGTATCACCGGGTTTACATAAGGCGAATTTGGAGTATCATTTAAATTCCATAGTGCCAGAATATACATTGCAGAATTTCCGCCAATAGGCTGGTTGTAACCTCCCCCAACAAAGAAACTGTTAAATTGCTCTCTTGTAACCGGGTACCCGGGGACTTCGGTATTATAGGCCAGGGTTTCAAACTCAATGTGGGCAAAGAGATTTTCCCAGATCACATATCTCGAAAACAAACTTCCACCAAATACATTCGTTTTTAAATCGAGGGACGGACCGTAATAATCATTGTAATGGTAGTATTTATATGTAGGACTAATTCCGATACTAAATTTAGGCGTTACTTTATATCCAACCAGAGGTGAAACCTCAATCAGTGTCATCGATCCAAATTGCAATCCCAATCCACCACCGAAAAACAAATGAGAAGCAAAAGACGGTTTCGCTGTATTATCACCACCATAATATTGGCATGAAGCAGGCCTGGTTGTTAATAACCCAGTTAAAACCAGGAGTATTTTACAACATAACCTTATTCTAACAGCATATTTTTTCATCATCGCGATTATTAAAATTCAAAACCAAAGTAACAAAATAAAGTGTTTGAAAACTTAAAATTAAAATAATTTCATCATATAATCCTGTATATCAACACATTTCAATATTTTATTAAATTATTTTATCATTTTTGTTGCACATTAAAATTAATATACTACTTTTGCACCCTCCTAACAGAGACAGTTCATTGAAGGTTTGCAGGGCAAAAACATTATACTAAACGGTTAGCCGGAATGTATAATACTGACTAGAAACAAATTAAAAAATTATTAAATTATTATTAAAAATTTCTTGTTCGTTTCAAAATTAGTTTTACCTTTGCAGCCCGATTCAAAAACAACGAAGTTCTTTAAAAAAAATGTTTGAAACTTTTTAAAGAAAAAGTTGCAGGAATCAAAAAAGGTTTTACCTTTGCACTCCCAATCACGACAACAATCTGTAAGACGAAAGAAGAAGTGA
>CALCJE010000007.1 GCA_937965665.1 uncultured Bacteroidales bacterium | reverse complement strand
TGAATACAGACTTCTCGTTTAAAAAGATGCCAGGCTGCTTTGCCATTGGCGAAATGCTCGATTGGGATGCGCCAACCGGTGGTTTTTTACTGCAAGGCTGTTTTTCGATGGGTCACTGGGTTGGGAAAAAAATCCTTGAACAGGAAGCCGCTTTGGGCAACTTTCCTGATTTTGACAAGGTTTAAAAACTGATTTTAGCTGAGAAGTTGAAAGTACGGCCCAGCGACCAGAAACCACTGAAAGTTGCCAGGTCGTGATTTGCGCCATCATCGCCCCTGATAATAGTTTCTTTGTCAAATACATTCTGACAACCTAGTTGTAGCGAAACCGGGAATTGCTTAACCTGCATATCGTAGCCTGCATACAAATCAAATAACGAATAGGATGGAATTCGGTAAGACTGGCTCCGGTCATTGGCATTGTTCCGGTTTACAGGGTCAAAATTGGCATACAAGCGGTTGTAGTAAACCCAATCGGCTGCAAACCTCAAACCATCCTGGGTACGGTACGAAGCAGATAGCCCGAGCTGTGTCTGCGGTGCATCACCAACATAAAGTCCTTTGGTATATACCTGCATGCTGTCGACCAGCACTTCGTTGTCGTTATAAATACTTGCTGATACATCATTCTGCCATTTCCAGTTGCCAAGCGAAACGGTTGCCCCAAGGGTAAGATTTTGTAATGCCTTGTACCTGATTTCGGCCTCTATTCCCTGGTGAAGCGCATTTAAACCCCTTACAAGCGATCGGGGTATGCTGTCGATGAGCTGAATATTCTCTCGTGTTAGCAGTGATTTATCCTTCCAAAATGTATAATACAAGTTGATGCGTGTCGAAATGTTTCCATTTTCGAATGTATATCCGGCTTCGGCTGATGTTATTTTTTCATTCATCAGGTTTTTGGCTACTTCGTTAGTATATCCGACATAAATAAACTTAAAGTAGGGCTCGCGGGAATAATATCCCATATTTCCATAAACATTTCCAGATGGACCGACTTTATAATTTATACCTCCTTTTACATCGAACCCGGCTTTTGTTACAGGTTCACTCATCGGGTTTTCAGGATAATTGTAAATATCCTTGCGCTGGTAATGAGTACCCGAAATGGTAGCAGCAAAAAATGTGGTAACTTTACCTTTTTTATATTCCGCCTGCCCGAAAAGATTGCCATAGCTGATCATCGAATAATTATCTACATTGATTACATCACCCTGATGTTTTATTTGTTCGCGACCATAAACTCCTGCCGGCGAATACGCGAATTGATCTACCCAAAAGCTCCCACCCATCAGGTCGTCAATCTCTTCGTACAGGTGAGAGCGGAAGTAACGCAAGTGTATACCCGTTGATATTTTTAGCTTATCATTCACATCCAATGTAAGTGAACTCAACAGCCCGGCCCAGTAATGATCGGCTTTGTAATTGGTTAGCACGTTTTTTGAATAGCCTTTTGCCCACGAACCATCGGCCAGTGTGGTCGAATCGGTATGTGTGCTGTTGGTCAGGAATACCTGGTCAAAATCAACCTGGTTGTTTTTACGGATGTCCCAGACAGGGGTTCCGTAATTAAAGGCTTCGGCATACCTGCCGCCGCCTTTTCCAAATGAAACATAGGCAGAAGTTGCCAGGAATGCCTTGGAGCTGATATTCCAGTAATGGTTCAGATTGATCTGTGGTTTATGATAAAAGTTCTCGGAGAGGTTTAAAATTTTACCATTGTATTCACCCCAGTTTTTGTTGTATTTCACTCCAAATTTCTCATAATCTGCCTGGCTCATTCCATAATTTCGCTGTCCGTGTTTTTCGGGCGCGCCCATGGCAGTGAACACAAGCCGGTGATTTTTACCAAACTCCCGGCTCAGGCTCAGGAAATAAGCCCAGCCATTCACGTATGTAGCATCTACAAAACCCGGTCCCTGCGTATGTGATCCCAGGAAAGTGAGTGATGCTCCGTTTTTCATTTTCCCGGTAGAGAATGCAATGCTGGTTTTGCTGTTGCCATAATCGGACAGGCTGTACCTGATTGCCCCGCCTTTTTCGGCTGAGGTTGATTTGGTAATGATATTGATGGTTCCTCCTACTGAATTCATGGCTACCCTCGAAGCGCCCAGCCCGCGTTGTACCTGTATGGCTTCGGTGGCATCAGTAAGGCCGGTCCAGTTCGACCAGTACACCAGGCCATTCTCCATGCTGCTCACCGGTACGCCATTTAGCAGCAGTGCTATGTTTTCCTGCTGAAATCCACGCAATGTAAGCCTGTCGTCGCCACTTCCGCCGCCTTCCTTGGTAGCGTAAATTCCGGGCGTCATTTTCATAATTTCAGGGTAATCCTGGTTCCCCATTTTTTGTTCGATGGTTTTTGAACTTACCGCTGAAATAGCTACCGGAGTGCTTCGGTCGGTAACATAAGAGGATAGCACCTTGATCTCGCCCAGGGTGATTATATTAGACTCGAGGGTAATAGTGCCGATAAAATTGATGGATCCTGATTTTTTATTTACTTCAACAAGCCTCGGTTTGTATAAAATATGTTTGAACGAAAGAACCACTTTCTCATCAGAAACTGTCAATTCGAATAAGCCATCAGCATCGGTAACGGTTGCCGTACTACTTCCTTCAATGCCGACTGTAACCCCTGGAATAGTTTCACTTGTTGAACGATCGGTTACAGTGCCTTTAATGCTATATCCCTGGGCAAAAATATAACCTGGCGTAAGTACTGCCAGTAATATGACTGAGAAAAGTGTGAGTGTGTTGCGTATCATCGGTATGTAATGGTTAAAAATAAAAATCCCCTGAAGGTTCTCCAGGGGCCGATGACTGAAAATAATGCATGATGCAAGCACAAGCCTATAAAGGCATGACTTACCTGTACAATATTCTTCTTCCATCCAGACTATACTGTCGGTACCGGAATTAAACCGGTTCAATCCTTTTGAGGGGAGTCGCGGACTGTACCGCCGATCGGGAATTTCACCCTGCCCTGAAGAACACATCAGGCACCAAAATAACAGTGCCTGTTTGCTGCTGCAAAATTATATTTATTTCGTATATCCGAACAAATATTTTTTGCAAAATGAACAAACAGCAGCTAACATTCTGATTTACAGAATAAATTATGAGACTAAACTATGAGAAAACAACTGAAGGATTGTTGAATTTCAGTTTTTCAGTTTAACGATATAGCCTGGGGCAGGTTCTTCGCCTAATTGCAGATTGTTATATTTTAACAGCAGGGGAAGTTTGATACATTTTTCCTGGGCGATGGAATACATCGAATCGCCCTTTTTAACTTTATAAGTATCGTTTTCGTTTTTCTTCTTTTTTGCCTTCAGATAAATCATTTGGCCGGGTACAATTTTGTCGCTGTCGCGAAGATCGTTAAGTTTATATACCCTGAATATCATCATCCTGAATTCTTTGGCAATGGTATACCAGGTGTCGTCTTTTTTTGCGAAAATAAAGGGAACGCCACAGTTTTCATATACTTTGCGCCCTTTTTCGGTGGTGTATAACACGTCATATGCGGAAGGTGCAGGCATTGAATAGTTTTTCCTGAAAAGTATCCGTCCTTCGTTGGTAATTGCATTTTTGTCGTTGTTAATTGCCTGGTTTAGTTCATGGTTTGCATCGTAAGTGGCACCCTTTACCGCTGCTTTCTTTTTGTGCGGAGTAACTGTTTTTTCGGATTCATTCACTTTTGTTTCACCCTTGGGCTGGATATTTTCGGCGATATTCAGCGTATCGTCGAGCAAGTAGAGCTGGTTGGTTTCAATCAGTCGGATTAATATATTCGGATAGTCAGGGTTTGTAGCATATCCGGCTTGTTTAAGCCCGTAAGCCCATCCCTTATAGTCATTCAGCGGAAGCGTAAAAAGTGCTGCATAGCGCTTGCGGGTAGTAAGGAAAAGTGAATGGTCGCGGTACGATTCTTCTACACTGCTGTATTTGCGAAAGCACTCGTTCTTTTCATCGTCATCGTAAAAGTATGTATCGCCGGTCCACTCTTTCTGGCATTTAATTCCAAAATGGTTTCGGGTATCAACAGCAAGCACGCTTTTCCCGCAGCCGCTTTCAATCATTCCCTGGGCCAGGGTAATGCTTGCCGGTATTTTGTAAAGTTGCATTTCCCTGATGGCAGCCTGTTTGTATTTTTTTATATATTCGGCGTAGTCGGCATTAGTGAGTTTTTGGGCTGACAGTAATCCTGATATGAGTGTAAAAAGGAGGAAAAAGGAGATTTGTAATCGCATAAAAAACCAAATTGATTTGCAATAATACAAAATTCATGCTTTACTTATGCTTTTTGAAATCCCGGATATCAACAATATTAAGCGATACAGGAAGAAAGAAGAATTTTTAAATTTATTTTAATAATAATGCGAAATATGTCATAACATGATGTAAATTTGCATAAACATTTGGATAGTAAATAAAAATATTTACAAACAATTGGGTAAAAGACTTGTGTTACTTGTCTGAGAGTAGAATTCTGGTTGATAATTTGGTTAATAAATTGGTTCAGAGATCCCCGTCGCAAGCTGGGATTTTTGATGTAGAGCGGTTTTTAGCGGTCGTTAACCTGAACTGTGAATGTTTCCCTGTGATAAGGTGTAGCCCCCAGGGTGAGGATGGCTTTACGGTGTTCGAGTGTTGGGTATCCTTTGTTCCGGTCCCATCCAAAATGCGGGTATGTTTCGTGCAGTTTCAACATGTAATCATCGCGGTAGGTTTTAGCAAGTATCGAAGCGGCAGCTATCGACATGTATTTGGAATCGCCCTTTATGATGCATTCGTGTGGAATATCCTGGTAGGCCTTAAAACGGTTTCCATCAACTAGAATCAGCTGCGGCCGGGTTAAAAGTTGATCGAGGGCTTTATGCATGGCCAGTATCGATGCTTTCAGGATATTAATCTGGTCTATTTCGTGGTTATCAACCATGGCAATTGCCCATGCCAGGGCTTCATTTTCAATGGTGTGGCGTAAGGATTCGCGGCGTAAGGCGGAGAGCTGTTTCGAATCATTTAATCCCGGATGCGAGAAATCAGCCGGTAATATTACCGCAGCCGCAAAAACAGGTCCTGCCAGGCATCCCCTGCCGGCTTCGTCGCAACCAGCCTCAACCAGGTGATTCGTATAAGATGATTTTAACATAAACCATTTACATGTTACACTTTATGCGTTCCAGCTAAGGATAAACTGAGGATTTTAATACAAATAGACATAAATCCGCATCCCTGCAAAAAGCAGGAAATAAGCCAGGGCAAGCATTTCGAACCAGAACGACCTTTTTATCAAAATGAAACTACCGGTTATAAAGAATGAAAGTGGTATTACAAAGATATAATTAGCCGTCAGGATTGGCCAGCCTGTTAACAAGGTGGCTATTAAGGCAGTTAAGCTGAAATTGAACAGCACCCACGACCTGCGCCTGAGGCTGATCAGCTTATCGTTCATGTTATTCAGCACAGCAATCATAGCTACCAGCAGCATAAATGCCGATACCGAAAGCCAGATCGTGTTTATGAGCGAGATACGCGCGGGTATCACCAGGTGATACGCTGATTCTGAAAGTTTTATCAAACCGGCAATCAGGTTGTCGTTCCAGAACAGCCAGCTCAGATAATAAATAAATGGTAAGGCATAGCCGATGATTGAAACGGCATATTCGCGCCAGGAAGATACCCGGTAAGTGATGAGTGTAAACCAGAGCATCAGCAGCAGGTATGCCAGCGGAATATAAAACAGGGCCGCTAATCCCGTAGCAAAAGAAGCCACGAAAAGTTGCTGGTAAGCGGCATGCTGACCATACATGCGCATGATGGAATGCAGCGCGATAATTACAAACAGTGTTGCCGGTAATATCGCATGAAGCGTCTGGTAATCGGAACTCCAGCTGTAGGCAAGCATCAGAATGATGGCCGGGAGCAGGTTATCCCTTCCGAAAAAACCATTCGACCGGTAAACATTATTTAGTAGAAAAGCTTGTATTGCTATCAGTATCACAGCCAGAGCCACGCTCAGAAAAGGACTGTGCATCAACCCATCAGCCAGCAATGTGTAAAGAGGGCCATCCTGTGGTGTAATCACCGGCTGACGGGGCGACACAATTGCCGGTACCCAGAGCAAAGCCAGGAGTAATGTAAAAATAATGAACTGGATAAATGTTCCTGATTTAGAAATCCACCTGAGCATGCGTGTAAAAATTGAAAATTAAGTTAAACCAGGTCTTTACCGATATCGCTGCGGAAATACGAGTTTTCGAAACTGATCTTCGAAGCGGATTCAATAGATGTTGAGATCGCAGTTTTAATATCTCCGGCCAAAGTGGTTACTGCAATCACTCTTCCACCGGCAGTAATTATATTTCCATCTTTAAAGTCGGTGCCGGCATGGAACACCAGGCTTTTATCAATTTTTTCAAAGCCCGAAATAGTTTTACCCTTGGCATATTCACCGGGATATCCACCCGAAACAAGCATAACGCAGGCCGCAGTCCGGGGATCAGTTTCGAGTTTTATTTCATTGAGTTTTCCCTGTACGGTATGTATAAAAATATCCAGCAGGTCCGATTTTATACGGGGCATCAACGACTCCGTTTCAGGATCGCCCAGTCGAACGTTATATTCAATTACATACGGATCACCTTTTACATTCATCAGTCCGAAAAACAGGAAACCCTGGTAAGGAATACCGTCTTTTTTCAGGCCTTCCACCGTAGGTTTAATAACGCGGTCTTCAACCTTTTGCATAAAATCCCTTCCGGCAAACGGAACCGGCGAAATGGAACCCATACCACCCGTGTTCAGGCCGGTATCACCTTCGCCAATGCGCTTATAGTCTTTGGCTTCGGGAAGTACGATGTATTGATGCCCGTTGGTAAGGGCAAATGCCGATAGTTCAATTCCATCGAGAAATTCTTCAATAACTACACGCTCCGATGCTTTCCCGAATTTTTGCCCGGCAAGCATATCGGTAAGTTCATTTTCGGCTTCGCCAAGGGTGTTGCTAATAACTACCCCTTTGCCGGCAGCCAGTCCATCGGCTTTAAGAACATAGGGATGATTTAATGTCTTTAAAAATGCAATTCCTTCTTTCAGTGTATTTTGGGTAAAAGTTTGGTAGGCGCCTGTCGGGATTCCATGCCTGATCATAAATTGTTTGGCAAAATCCTTGCTGCCTTCCAATTCGGCACCTGACTTCTGTGGGCCAATTACCGGAATATCTTTCAGCGCTGCATCGGAAATGAAAAAATCATGAATGCCCCGAACTAACGGCTCTTCAGGCCCAACCACCACCAGCTGAATGTGGTTCTGCAATATAAATGTTTTAATTCCTTCAAAATCGTTGCCGGAAATGGCTACATTGGTTCCAGCACCTGCTGTTCCGGCATTTCCGGGAGCTATAAATAAGCGGTTAAGTAGCGGGCTTTGCGAAAGTTTCCAGGCTATCGCATGTTCGCGGCCACCACTGCCAATCAGAAGTACATTATATTTTGACATGCTAAATTTCTATTTTTGAGGTGTTTCAGCGGTTTGTTGTTGAGTTTAGAGAGATGCTTGAGAGGGTTTGGTGGTCATTGAGTTGTTATTTGGTGGTTAATTGGTCATTCAGTGGTCATTCGGTGGTCATTCGGTGGTTAATTGGTCATTTGGTGGTCATTCGGTGGTCATTCGGTGGTTATTTGGTTGATGTTTGGTGATGAGTTGTTACCTGGGAATCCAGAAAACATCAAATATCTTAACCCTTACAACTTAACCCTTACAACTTATACCTTACAACTTAAACCTTCAACCTTCAACCCCATACTTCAACACTCCAAAGCCCCGATCAGTTCCTTAACATCTTTAATTCCATGGCGGGTGCAGTATGCTTCGATTCCATCGATAATTTTTATACATACCTGCGGATCTACAAAGTTTGCGGTTCCAACCTGGATGGCGGTTGCGCCGGCAAGTAAAAACTCAATGGCATCGGTAGCATTGCTGATTCCTCCTAGTCCGATTACCGGGATGTTTACTGCTTTTGAAACCTGCCAAACCATGCGCAGGGCAATGGGTTTTATAGCAGGTCCCGAAAGTCCGCCGGTAATGGTTGAAAGCACTGGTTTCCGTTTTTCGGCATCAATCGCCATGCCCAGCAATGTATTAATTACCGAAACCGAATCCGCGCCTTCATCTTCAACGGCTTTTGCAATTTCAGCAATATTAGTAACGTTTGGCGAGAGCTTCACAATCATGGTTTTATCGTAAACACTCCGAACTGATTTGGTTACCGAAGCTGCCATTGGACAGGACGTGCCAAATGCCATTCCCCCTTCTTTTACATTGGGGCACGAAATATTAAGTTCGATACCTGTGACTTTTTCGAGGGAATTCAGCTTTTCGGCTACTTCCATATATCCTTCAACCGTTGAGTCCGACACATTTACGATAATGTGGGTGTTGTAATGCTCAATTTTTGGGTAAATGGTGTTGATAAAATAGTCTACGCCCTTGTTCTGAAGACCAACCGAATTCAGCATTCCCGAAGGCGTTTCGGCCATACGTGGGTACCGGTTGCCATCGCGGTTTTTCGAGGTGCAGGCTTTGGTAAGTATTCCGCCAAGCCTGTTCACATCAATGAAATCGTCGAATTCGGGGCCATAGCCAAAAGTACCCGAAGCTGACATTACCGGGTTTTTAAGCAGCAGTTTATGTACGTTTACTGATAATTCGGGCATAGTGTTTTGCGATTTCGGATTTGCGGTTTCGGATTTCATTTTCGTCCAACTCAGAACTATTTGAGCATTCGGGTATCAAAAACAGGGCCTTCCATGCAGGTAGTTTTGTTTCCTTCAATGGTTTCGACCACGCAGCATAAACATGCCCCGATTCCGCAGGCCATGGTGTTTTCGAGCGATATTTCGCATGGAATATCATGGGTTGCGGCTATACGACCAACGGCTTTCATCATAGGATCTGGTCCGCAGGCATAAATAGCCGAATATGTTTTAATATCTTCAGCAAAAAGGCTGTGCTGAGTAACCATTCCTTTTTCCCCGGCAGAGCCATCGTCAGTAGTAATAAATACTTTTCCGTAAGGTTCGTATTTTTCGGGTTCTATAATATCATCAGCAGTTCGTCCGCCAATAAGTACGTCGGGTTTATAACCTTTGGAATGTAACAGTTTTGCAAGCATGAGCATAGGAGCAATCCCTACACCGCCACCCACCAGCAAGGCTTTTTTGCCTGATGGCATGCTGAACGAATTTCCAAGCGGGTAAACCAGGTTAAGTACATCTCCTTCAATGAGTTTCGAAAGAGCAGCTGTTCCATCTCCCACCTTTTTAATGAGCAACGAGAGCTCGTTTTTCTCATAATCGGCATCGTAAATAGAAAATGGCCGGCGCAGGTAAGTAGTGGTTGAATTGCTGACCAGTACTTCGGCAAACTGACCAGGCAAAATGCCTGGAAGCGAAACCGGGCATTTAAGATAAATGGCAAAGTAATCGTCGGTAATGTGGTGGTTGCGCGTAACCACGAAATCATGGATAAATTTCTTCATCGGGTGGCAAATCTACAGGCGAAAATACGTAAAAAAAGTCCGTCATTGGTATGAATCGGACTTGATGTTGGTTTTATTAAGCGCTTTGGCCGGTTTCTCCAGGCGAATCAGTTTCAGGTTCAACCTCTTCGGCAGGTGCGGTAAAGTCGGTTATGCCATTGGCAATGAGTAGGTTGTACCATTGCGAGAGTTTCCGTATGTGTGAAGTATAAACGCGTTCGCGGTCATATTCCGGTAAAACCGATTCGAAAAATGCTTTCAGCATGCGATCGTCGGCTTTTACATCGGGCGCTGGCTGATCGCCGTTTTTCTCGCGTATAAGCCTGAATACTTCGCGTAGCGGCATATCTTCGGTGGTGGTAAAAATGCTTATTTCACCCAATGAACTAATTTTATCGCTGGCAAAAGCCTGTATACGCTTGCCATCAATAAGTGATTCAATGATAACTCCGGTCTTGGTTTGTGCAATTGTTTTAAAAAGCCCTGGCTTTCCCGAAACAGATAAAATTTCTTTCAGATCCATAGAATGTCCTTAATTTTTGTGCAAAATTACTTAAAACAATCTGTTTTTACTACACTGTTTTGCAATCGCACAAAATTTAACACTTCTTACATTTCGAAGCGCCCTGTGTAATTTGAAGGTGTTATTTTGTTAAGTTCTTCCTTTATTTTCGCAGGCACATTCAACTTTTCAATAAAATTACTGATGGCTTTATGGTCGATATGCGTATTGGTGCGTGTAAGCTCCTTCAATGTTTCGTAAGGTTTTGGGAAACCTTCGCGCCGCAGGATGGTTTGAATGGCCTCTGCTACCACAGCCCAGTTATTCTCCAGGTCGGCATGCAGCTTATCCTCATTAAGTATCAGTTTATCCAGCCCTTTGATAAGCGATTTAATTGAAATTAAGGTATGGGCAAAAGGGACACCAATATTTCGGCTTACGGTTGAATCAGTTAAATCACGTTGCAACCTTGATAACGGAAGTTTAGCCGATAAGTGCTCGAAAAATGCATTTGCTATTCCCAGGTTTCCTTCGGCATTTTCGAAATCAATCGGGTTTACTTTATGTGGCATGGCCGATGATCCTACTTCGCCTGCTTTTATCTTCTGCTTGAAATAGTCCATCGAAATATAGCTCCACATGTCGCGGCTCAGATCAATAAGTATGGTATTGATTCGCTTCATGTTATCGAAAAGCGCGGCCTGGTTGTCGTAGTGTTCAATTTGCGTGGTATGCTGCAAACGTTCGAGCAACAAGTTGTTTTTTACAAAATCGTTACCAAATTCTGCCCAGTTTATTTCAGGATAAGCAACATAATGCGCGTTGAAATTACCGGTTGCGCCACCAAATTTTGCTGAGAAAGGGATGGTTTTAAGCAATTTCAGTTGTTGCTTAAGCCTTTCGGCGAAAACATAAATTTCTTTCCCGAGTATGGTGGGCGATGCCGGCTGACCATGGGTGCGTGCGAGCATCGAAACGCTTTTCCATTCCTTGGCACGTCGGGTAAGCTTTTGCAGCAGGTCCTCGTAAATGGGTACTATTACTTCGTCAACAGCCAGTTTCAGTGCATACGGTCCTGCAGTATTGTTGATGTCCTGCGAGGTAAGTCCAAAATGGATGAATTCCTTGTATTTACCAAGACCCATTTTATCGAATCTCTTTTTGAGGTAGTACTCCACCGCTTTCACATCGTGGTTGGTGGTAGCTTCAATTTCCTTAACATCCTGTGCATCATTAAAAGTGAAATCGCGGCAAAGTTCGCGCAGTTCCGAGATTTTTTTACGTTCAATTCCCTTGAGCTGCGGAAGTGGAATTTCGCACAAGGCAATAAAATATTCTACTTCAACATACACCCGGTAATTGATAAGGGCTGCTTCGCTGAAATAATATGAGAGTCGCTCAACCTGTTTACGGTAACGTCCGTCAACAGGTGAGATGGCATTTATCATTGTAAGATCCATAACATTAAGGAATAAAGATTCACTGGTCAAAAGTATGAAAGCCTTTGAATGAATTGCAAGTTTTTGAAAAATTTATATTTTTTTACGTAAAATGCGGATTTTTGCTCCAGTTATGCATGAAAATGATGGCTACATTTTATCGCATTACTTGAAAATATCATTTATTCGAGGCTTTAATGGCACCTTTACAGACCACAAAGTAGTTACCTGCCATTAACCGGTTTAAAATCCCAGCGTTTCATTTACAATAAATACCGAAAAATCCATCATCGGTGGTTTGCGACGTGTGGCCACGTAAATATTACATCCGCGGGTGGGTAGGTTACAATTCATGCAAATACCTGTTTTTGTGCATGGATTTGGCCTGTTGAGACGTTTGAAGTTGATAGGTGCGGCAATGGTACGTATCCGCTCCCAGGCGGCTTCTTCGTTAGCTACCAGTTTATTAACACCGGCTATCACAATTACCCTTCGCGGTCCAAATGCCATGGCTGCCACCCGGTTTCCATGTCCGTCGAGATTATAAAGCTCGCCTTGCAGCGAAATGGCATTGCTGCTACAGATAAACACATCGCAAATCTGCTGGCGGCGCATTACTTCCAGTTTTTCTTCGTCACTTAGCCCGGGAGCATTATGATCGAGAATTTCGGCTCCGGCCTGGGTAACCAGTTGTTGGAGATTCAGTTGTTTTGCCGTTTGTGATCCGCCAAAAGCTACCTGCATACCTGGTTTTATAAATTGCAGCACAGCATTTGCAGCATTTTCCCTGGTTTCGAAAAAATCAGCGTCGAAACGGTTCCGGCGCAGGGCTTCAACGGTTTTTGATCCCAGCGTGTTTCCATGCCAGGTATTTAATTCGTTTACAAAAATGTCGGTGGTGTTGTTGTGTGAACTCATTACCAAATTTCTTTTACCAGGCAAAGTTAGAATAAGTATCGGAATCAGTATACAATGGTAATTTTTTACATGTTTTAACCAGGACTTCCCATCCTTAAACCGCTTTAAAAAACTCAATTATACATTGTTGTCAATCCTGTGAAATCATTCCAGTGTATTTTCCGGTAATTCATCTCAATTTCGAAAAGTACATCACGGGTATAATCCAGGTCAGCAACGGATGAACCTGAAAAGCTGATCCGGGGATCAATATCTGAAATAAGTTCCGGAAATTGTTTGCGGTAGAGCTGTAAAAGTTCAATGAGTGCGGCTTCGCTCACTTTTTCGTCGGGCAACTGGCTTTCTTTCAGGAACTGGAGGATGCGAAGTCCATCCAGTTTTTCGTGGCAGGCCCTGGTAAAGTGCTCCCTGGTTTTAAAGTTGTTGCGCAGGCTGGTCCATGGTAATTCACCGAATTTACGGACTAAAAACGGGTCAAGCGGGGTTTCTGTATTTCGTAGAAAAAGGGCCGGGAAAAGTTTGTATGTATCCGAAACCATGTCGAACAGGCTGTGATGATATACCGGGTAGCTATTCCAGTCACCGGCAATTCCTTTTATTAACGCAGGCCCCGTGCCAAAAAACACCCTGTCGGAGAGCCTGGCAGCCGGGTAAACGATTTCCGAATTCCAGTGAAGCAAACGACCGGTTTTTACAATTTTCTGCAGAAAGTAAAAGTCTTCGCCACTTAATTTAGGGGCCATACCACCAACGGCTCTGTAAGCCCAAACCGGTAAGGCAATAGCCGATCCCAACGCGGTAAAGCAGTATGGACTCCGGATCCGCCACATGTTAATGGCAAAGGCGCGCATATAAATTTCGTAGCGTAACATGGCCCGGTCCAGTTCTTCGTTATAGGTCAGCCGGTGATAATAGGGGATTGAAATGGCCGAAGCTGCAGGATTTATCCGGATGTTCTCAGCAACCGAGGCAATATACTCGTTGCTGAACACCGTATCGGCATCCATACTTATGATTATGTCGTGGGGCTGGGCTTTGTTCGAAATAAAATCCATCAGGTACTTACGTGCCACACCTATACCATGGCTTTTTGCAGGCCAGCCGTTACCGGGTGAGGAACGATCAATAATTTCAATCCGGTTATCTTCCAGCGATTTCAGGTACCCGATGGTAAGCTGGTTCTCTTCGCAAACCTGTATACGTTCCGGATCATTCCACCAGCTATCCGGTTGGTTTACACAAATAATTAAGCGGAATTGCTTTTCTGATTGGCTCATGATAGCCCTGATCAGCAGGGGCAACCGCTCCATTTCATTCATTACTGGCAGGGCAATATATATCATCAGGTAAGTAAAATCAATTGGGATTATATGTAAGGATGTGCATATTTTTGTGAAAAAGTCTGCAAAACAGTTTTCAAAAGTAATTGTTTTGTTTGAGATATAAATCCTGATATGGAAAGTAATGAAGTTCTCGACAGGCTCCCGCGGCACCTGCTCAACCTGGTGATTAACCAGCCCTACAATCTGTATACAGCCCAGGATCATGCCGTTTGGCGATATGTAATGAGGCAGAATGTCAGGCATTTACCCGCAGTGGCGCATCCTTCGTACCTGGATGGGTTAAAACGGACCGGGATCAGTATCGACCGTATTCCGCAAATGTACGGGATGAACCGGATTTTGAAAGAAATTGGCTGGGCAGCGGTTGCCGTTGATGGATTTATTCCGCCGGCAGCTTTTATGGAATTCCAGGCTTATAATGTGTTGGTGATTGCTGCCGATATCAGGCCTGTCGACCAGGTTTTGTACACGCCGGCACCTGATATTATTCACGAGGCGGCAGGACACGCGCCCATTATTGCTGATGCTGAATACGCCGCTTACCTCAGCGATTTCGGGAGGGTTGGCTCGCGTGCATTTTCGTCGGTTTACGACCAGCAGTTATACGAAGCTATTCGTCATCTCTCCATTCTGAAAGCTGATCCCTATACGCCTTCTCGGGCAATTGAAGAGGCTGAGGCTACGCTCGATAAATTATCGACCCTGCAAAAAGAGCCATCCGAAATGGCCTTGCTACGCAACCTGCATTGGTGGACGGTGGAGTATGGACTCATCGGCTCCCCCGATAATCCAAAGATTTACGGGGCCGGCTTACTCTCTTCTATCGGCGAAAGCCACAACTGCCTGGAACCGCAGGTACAAAAGCTCCCATATACGCTGGATGCAAAAAACTTTTCGTTCGATATCACCCGGCAACAGCCGCAACTTTTTGTGACTCCGGATTTCAGGTACCTGAAAACCGTTTTGGATGAATACCAGGAAACAATGGCACTTCGTACTGGCGGGCTCAAAGGACTTAAAAAAGCATTGAACTCGGGCTCGGTATGTACTGTAGTATATAGCTCCGGTTTACAGGTTTCGGGCAAATTAGCCCGTGTTATTGATGACTGCAATGAACCTGTTTATATCAGCTTCGAGGGACCTTCGATGCTTGCCTTTAATGATGAACAGCTTGAAGGACATGGAGTTGCTTATCACAAAGATGGATTTGGCTCGCCGGTTGGTATGTTGAAAGGTTTTAACGGGAACCCGGAGAACATGAACGATGGCGAACTGGCCAACCGGGGGATTGAAACCGGGAAAACGATTTTGCTTGAATTTAACAGCGGAGTCAGGGTAGAAGGATATCTTTCAAAGATCACCCGGAAGCAGGGAAATACATTGTTATTTACGTTTAACAATTGCACAGTTGTGTATCGGGGAATGGAATTATTTAATCCCGGATGGGGTACATACGATATGGCTGTAGGAAGACGGGTTATTTCAGCATTTGCGGGTCCCGCCGATCCTGATGCTTTTGGACTGCAATACCCGGCACCTGCTGAAAAAACGCATCACCTGAAACACACCGAAAGTACAACCCGGCTACATGCTTTGTATCAGGAAGTAAGTATGCTTCGAGATAATGGAATGAATGCCTTGGCGCTTTCAGGCATTTGGCAAACGGTAAAAAAATATTATCCCGATGAATGGCTCCTGCCACTCGAGATCGCCGAATTACTCACGGCTCATGATGATCATGGTGAAGTTTTAAAGGACATTCTTCAGCACCTTGAAAAAAAGAAGTCGGAAAACGAGTCATTGCACTGCCTGGTAAGTGATGGACTGAAATTAATCAGTGTTCATCATCAATAAAATTACTTACAGCTAGTAGCAATACCAGTGCCTCGTGTACATGGTTTTCGGCAATCAATTTGCGGGCAATATTGTGCGCCTCACCCGTAAGTACCCGCTTATCGCTGCTGTTTTTCGAAGTTAAGAGTCTGAATTCAGCTGAGGATGTATATTTTTTAATTTCCGGTGCAGTGGGCATCATTTGCTGGCTACCCAGCCGCCCCAGGTCGTTACCGGTGAGGATTGGGCTTAACCGGACGCTTTCGGGTAAGGAATCGACCCCAATGGCGAGTTTACTCATTGGTTTTTCGAGCGTAAACAAGGCCTGGCCCGATGCTTTTACATAATAATCGGCTCCCATGCGGCCCACCAGGTTGAGCTTGCGGGTATCAATCATGCCGGTTTTATCCAGTACTTTATCGTCCACATGTATCAGTAATACTTCGCAAATAACCAGGTTGGCTGCACCTGCTCCGGTTCCGGTTTCGATTACCTTCCTCACTTTGCACTCAATTTGTACAGGCGATTCCTTTACCCTGAAAGGCTTTATTTTTTCGGAAGGAATAGGGGTAAAGCCCGATTTATAAAATTCATTGACCTCGGGTGGAAATTCAGTGCTGGCAAGGTTAACCTGTTCAACCATAGGATACGTTACCACATTTATAACAACCTCAGGTACTTCTTTAATATTGAGATAAGTGTCCTTCAGTTCGTTGGTGCGGCCACTCCGCGAAGGCGAAAAAATAAGTGTACTTGGGTTTACCCCGAAAGCATTAAAACAACTGAAAGGGGAGAGGTTTGCAATGCCTGAGCCACTGATGGTACTTGCAAAAGCAATAGGACGCGGAGCCACTGCGGTGAGCAGAATCCGGTGCAGGTGATGAGCGGGAATGGTATTGGGATCGATGATTGACATGCGTTTGCAGGATTTTTTTGGTTGGTTATAACTGTTCTACAAAACGGTTTTGGGGTTTCAGCGTTTCAGCGTTTAAAAGTTTCAATGTTACAGAGTTTCAATGTTTTTGGTTTTGAAGCCTGCCTGCTGCAGGCAGGGGTTTGAAAGGTTTGAAGGGTTTGAAGAGATTGAAATGTTTGAATTCTGTTTAAAGCACTGTGCTTCAAATGGGCATCAATAATTTGTTGCAGAAAGTCACCTTTCACCGTGCACTAAGCACCTGGCACTCAAATCCACACCAGCCTACCTTGCCGGTAAAATTTTAACTACAGCTTCGCCAAATCCAACACGAACGCCATCCTTTTCAGAGAATCCACGCATGATAATAGTGTCGCTATCATGAATAAATTTACGTTCGCTTCCATCGGGCATTTTCAGAGGTTTGGTGCCTTTCCAGGTCAGTTCGAGCATACTGCCGTAGCTCCCGGTGTTGGGCCCGCTAATGGTACCGCTGCCACACAGGTCGCCGATGCGCATATTGCATCCGTTCACGGTATGATGCGCCAGTTGCTGGCTCATATTCCAGTCCATATACCTTAAGTTTGATTTGCATACGCTTTTCTCCGGGCTGTTTTCCGGCTTTATCAGGACTTCAAGATTAACATCAAAGTTACGGTTTCCTTCAAATTCGAGGTAGGGAAGGACTTCGGTCTGTTGATCAGGCCCGGCACACCTGAAAGGCTCCAGGGCATCGAGGGTAACTACCCAGGGAGAAATTACCGAAGCAAAATTTTTCGACAGGAATGGCCCGAGCGGAACATATTCCCAGCTTTGGATATCGCGGGCCGACAGGTCGTTGAATAAAACTATCCCGAAAATGTAATCTTCTGCTTCAGCTGTACTTATACTTTCACCCAGTGGGTTTTCCTTGCCTATAACAAAAGCAGTCTCCAGTTCAAAATCGAGCTGAAGGGTTGGACTGAACACAGGTTTGTCGGAGTCGGCTGGTTTTATCTGTCCTTTCGGACGATGGATTTCGGCACCGGAAACCACAATACTCGATGCCCTACCATGATATCCGACCGGAATATGTTTCCAGTTGGGAAGCAGGGCATTTGCCGGATCGCGAAACATGATTCCGACATTGGTGGCATGCTCCATACTCGAATAAAAATCGGTATAATCGCCAACCTGGAGGGGCATCAGCATAGCTATTTCCAAGGCATCATAAACTGCATTTTGCCTGATGAGTGATATATCCGTTTCATTGATGTTGCCTGCAAGAAAACATTCCTGGATAGGGGTACGCACCCGGCAAGCCATTTTTTTACCGCGGGCAATAAAATCGTTCAGGATGGTTTTCTGAAAGTCCGCAGGTTTTAAGCCCAGGTGATCGAAATAGCCAAGCCTGGCCAATCCAGACAAATCAATTGTAAAATCACCGATTCGGGTACAAATACATGGCCCATTCCCGGGAATCATGCCTATTCCAAATGGGATATTATCCAGCGAAAAATCGCTGTCGGTTTTTATTTCAATCCAGGAATCCATTAAAAATAAATGTAGGTTTTAATTTGAAATTTTTTGTTTTTGTTACGGGTTCCGGGTTTCAGGTTCCAGTATTCTCTCTCCCATTCGCCCCTCGCCCTTCAACTATCATACATCACGCATCGCTCTTCGCGTCAACTAAAGCGTACCTCTTCTCGCCTGCTCCCGTTCTATGCTTTCGAACAAGGCTTTAAAATTTCCTTTTCCGAACGATTTGGCGCCTTTTCGCTGGATGATTTCATAAAAAACGGTAGGCCGGTCTTCAACAGGTTTGGTAAACAACTGTAAAAGGTACCCTTCCTCATCACGATCGATAAGCACACCCAGTTGCTGAAGCGTTTTCAAATCTTCGTCAATTAAGCCAACGCGTTGCGAAACGGTCTCGTAATAGGTATCAGGAACAGTTAAAAATTCAACACCCCGCTTGCGGAGTTCAGCAACTGTTTTCATGATATTGTCAGTGGCCATAGCCACATGCTGCACCCCCGAACCCCGGTAATAGTTAATGTATTCTTCAATTTGTGATTTCTTTTTGCCTTTGGCCGGTTCGTTGATCGGGAATTTTATAAAACCATTATTATTCGACATCACTTTGCTCATCAGCGCAGTGTACTCGGTCGATATGTCATTATCGTCGAATGAAATCAGCTGGTTAAAGCCCATCACACTTGCGTAGAATTCGGTCCAGGTATTCATCTGGCCCCAGTCCACATTCCCAACCATATGATCCACATATTTTAACCCAACT
>CALCJE010000006.1 GCA_937965665.1 uncultured Bacteroidales bacterium | reverse complement strand
GCAGCTTGTTTGGAGAGCGTTAACTGCGAAAGCGGCTGACGCTGACCATCCTTCCATAATTCAATGGATGACAGGCCAAAACCATTTACGGGTTCACTAAACTGTATGTTTATAGCTGTAACATGCTGCGAATCAAAACCACCGGTTTTTACAAATGTAACCTTGCTAACCTGTGGCGGTGAGTTATCTATGCTCCATTCAACCGTCTGGGCAATAGCACCGTTCACGCCTTCGAGCGAAGTAATTTTGGGCAGATCAACCGTAAGCGAATACAAGCCATCACCCGTCAGAAAAGCGTTTAATCCCGATACTTTGAACAGTTTGCCTTCCATATCCATCGACGAAACCTGTACTTGTCCCGAAACTGTCGCTCCATCTTTCTTCCACATAAATCTTTCGGGCCATAAGGTCGATTGATCGACAGGCACATTGAAACGTACCAGGATAAAATCATCCAGCGATTTTACAGCACTATCAGCGCCGGGCAGACCAACAAATTCCTGTATAAAAGGAATATGCGCAAATTGTGTCCAGCTGGCCTGTTTGCCAAATTCTCCGAAAGTTCCTGTTAAATCACTGATCTGGGCGGTTTGTATATTGAGCACATAGAAACCATCAGTAAGCGTTTTTGTACCAAAATTTATTTTGAATGTAACGGGATCAATCTTTGTAATGGTCACTGAAGCATCCATCAGGTTGGCGCCACCCTGAACACGAAGGGTCATATCCTCGTATGTGAATGTAGCCGGATCGATTGGTTTACTGAAAACCACGGTTAATGATGAAACCGGTTTCGTTACGAACTTAACGGGCACGGTATCGATGCTTACAATCTGTGGAACAGCCTGGTCTTTAGCCACAAATTTTATCTTGTATTTTACCGGGCCAACGGCGTTAAATACATCGGTAAAGTGTAGCATATTTTCGTAAACTGGTTCTTTACCATCGGGCAGGGTAACATGGGTTTGCCATACATTGCTTACCGGTATTTCCTGTCCATCTTCACGGGTAACACTTACAACTTTGTACAGGCCATTCGCCGGGTCGCTGATTTTTGAATAGTTCCACCCGATTTGTGATGGAGTTACCTGGACATCGGTTTCGAACAAAGGCGCTGAAACTGTTCCAAGTGCCGACATCGCGGCAGCGGGATACACATCAAGAACGCCTCCATTTGAGAGGTAAATAGCATCGGGAGTTTCCTTTGCATCCTGCACTTCGTTCACCAGGAAATCGTGTATGCCATCTTCGACCCCGGCATATACATCGATACTGCGGATCAGTTCATGCATTTTCGCCCCGCTTATCAGGCTCAGGTCAGGGTT
The DNA here is from genome assembly GCA_937965665.1 of uncultured Bacteroidales bacterium. Classification (GTDB taxonomy): domain Bacteria; phylum Bacteroidota; class Bacteroidia; order Bacteroidales; family UBA4417; genus UBA4417. The sequence goes on along the minus strand of CALCJE010000006.1, from coordinate 8,572 downwards.
ACCCCTGCTGTCGAGGTGTGTAACCTTGGCTTCGTAGTTCACAAAATGGCCCAGCAGGTCGCTGGTAAACCACCATTGCCCGATAGCCGATGATTTGGGTGCAATGTTCCCGAAATCAATATTGGTAAGCCCAAGCTGGCGGGGTTGCCCGTTGAGGTTCGATGCTACCAGTGCAAAGTTGATCGCCAATCCCTTCTGATTTTCGGTAATTACGGGCTGGGCCGACTCGATACGAACGCTGTTGGCGGTACCAAAACCATTGTTTTGTATCATGACAGCCAGCTCGGCAGGTACCACCGGTTCAACAGGAACTGTAAGCGGATCGTCGCCCAGAATATCGCGCTGCATAAAGTAATGCAGGAACAGATCGGGACTTGGATTTACCTCGAGGGTAACCGGGAACAGTGATTTGGTAACGGTTACACCTGTAAACGGATCGAGGTAGGAAAATGATCCTCCAAACGAATAGCTTTTAGGAACTGTAGGTGCTGCACCTTTTTCAGGAATAAACAATACAGTTGCACTCCCTTTCTGGTCAGGGCCTAACGTTCCTGTTCCATCAATGGCAGTAAGGATATCAAGCGCCTTGGTATCGATTTGGAAGAGGTCGTTGCAGAGAATACCATTTTCGTCCTTTATTTCGAGGTTGAGCTTCACCTCCTGCATGGCAGTGGTTTTATTCCCGTTGTAAATGGTGAGCGTTCCTTCGAAAGCTTCGCGGGTCATTACCAGTTTTTGCGAAATTTTGATGGTTACTGAAGAACATACTGAATTTCGTCCGCCTTCTATCTGTTCTTTGGTATCGGCCAATGCCAGGTTGTACATTTCGAGTGAGTTTTTGTACCCGCGCGAAATGGCGTATTTTTCAGCAGTATCGATCTTTAAAATGAATTGTTTCATTTTCACCTTATCGATTATATCAGGATACTGTGCATTGGGTGAATAGATTTGATTACCCCAGGCGGCAAGTGAGTTGTTCCAGCGGGTGGTAAACGTCAGAATTTCGGGAACCGTAATGTCGGTACCATCCATTTTTTGCTGTAGCGAAGTAATATCTTCAGCACTAAAAGGCTTGTTTTGTTTCACAAAAGGCTCTACTTCACGGTTAAAGTCTTTGATGTTAGCCTTGGTTTTCCACTGCCAGTTGCCCATGACTTCCGAGCCCAGGCTATCGAGCGCTTCGAGCACCGAAACGCTGTAAGCCAGGTCCTGCATGGATTGTTTCAGGATGGGTGGCATAAGTTGCGTACCGCCGCCTGCTGATGATTTTGGATATGGATTATTGCGTATGTTTGATTTCACAAAAATGGGAGGATCCTTGTAACAGTCGTATGCTGTGCGGAGTAACCCATAGGCACAGCCAATTTCTGCAAGGTCGACTAACAGCCCGACGGTGGTCATGCCACAATCGGCGAGGTCCAGTAAACTGATATCAAAATCAGCCAGGCTCAGCAGACAGCCTAATATACCCGCTCCGTTTGTAATAAGCGGACCCAAAATCGGGAAACAACCGATGCCATTCAACGCCAGTGATATCAGACATGGTTCGCAACCTGTAGAAGGCGTGCTAACGGTTGGTGTACTGTTGTTGGGGTCGTAATGTGTAGGCCCCGATCCGCCGCGCGACGGATCCCCGCCGTACGTCCAGCCGCCCCAGCCGCCCCAGCCGCCGCCGCCGTCGCCGCCAGAGCCTGTACATACCCTGCCACTGAAATTAATACCATGCGACGACTGCCCCCAATGCTTATCGGGACCGCATTCCCAGCCATAAATGGTAAACGAAAAATCGCTACATGGACCGGTAGATTCAGCCGCCGTTGCCGATTTTATACCACTACGCAGCTTCATAACTACCGGAACCTGTATAGCCTGTTGTGCCAGCAGGTCCATTTTGGGGAAATTATAAACAAACTCGTATTCTGGATCATTCTGGGGCAGGTTTATCTGCACATCCTTAGCTGTGATAAGTCCTTTATTGGTAAGGGTTATAAGGAACGGGTATGTTTCGTTGTTAACCAACTGGGGCATATCTGTGGGCATTTCCATAATAACCACAGGTACCGGCACATTGGTTTCGAACTTCATCACCAGCTCAACTTCGTATTTATCCTCAATCTGTGTTGGCACAACTTCCCAGGTATAACTGATGGCCTGGAAACTGAGGAAAATATTCTGCTCATTTACACGGCCCGGATCTATTACAATAGTATTTTGATATCCTTCGTGCTTTTCGGCTTCAATGGTGATTTTGTATGATCCTTCCGGGAGCTTATCAGCCATGAAAACACCGGTAGAGTCGGTAAAGCCTTCAGCAACAATTTTTCCGCTGAATGGGTGACGCACCACAACATGGGCATTTTTTACGTGTGGTTTTGCTTCGGTAAAATACGTGTATTCATCCACCACATCTACTTTCAGGCTTCCTGTTTCTTCCGAAACAGCTTCAACCTTATAAGGCACCTGAACCCCGTTGCCGTTCACAATATTCATCGCGATACTGCCCGATACCGGCGTATTAAGTGGCATATCAGTGCTTGGCGTAAGCTGCAGAATCACGGTGGCCGTATCGCCCGGGGCTATGTTAGGCAAAGTTGACGGGCTAACCAGTGTCATCCATCCTACCTGTGGCAGACTAATGGTAACTGTACCTGTTTCACCAGCCCCATTATTGTAAACATTGAGTTCATATAACCTCGATTTGCCTTTAGTAATGGTCGTATTGATGCTCACAGGATCGGACTGCAACTGTCCCTGTAATGCCTGGCAATAAAAGAATGTCGGAAATTCGGTGGTTACGCCCTCATTCGACTTCACCTTGAGGAACATTTTCTCATAGTCCCTGCCAACAGTCAGCGCTGTAGCTTTGAGGGTGAAATTTATTGGTTTTGATTGGCCTCCCGGTAATAATTGTATTGAATCGAAAGTGAGCTGGCAACCGGCCGGAATGTTTGTAGCCTCAACCACCAGGTGATTCAGGGCTGTGAGGCTCATGTTTTTGATGTTGATAGTCCCGGATATCGACTGGCCCAGTTTCATATCCCATATAATGTTACCCAGCGGATCCTTTTGTATCCCCAGGATATCGAAAGCATCCTGGCTCACTGAAAGGTTCTGTTTCGGGTAGCACGCACCCACGGAGTAATGACCCGATTCATTGGGCAAAGGCGTAAAATCGACTGTAAAAAGGCCCTGGTCATTGGTTTTTGTTTTCAGTTCGCGACGGGTGCCATTATTCAGCACATACACATCAACATCAACATTCGCGGCGGGCTGATTCACGTTGCGATACGCCGCTCCATGCACCGGAATAATGCTGCCAGGCATAAAAAACGCTGCATCAACTATAGCCGTAGCTACGTAAGCCGGAAGAATTTTGAAAGGAACCGGGGCCGAATTATTGTTGGTATAAACCAACTCATTAATTTTGTTACCAGGATTAGCTACAGCTATAATTTTATAAATGCCTGTAGTAGCCGGCAGGGTAACCACTTTTGCAAAAGCCACACTATCGCCGGCAGGTAGCTGATCGGTAGTTTCAAATTGCCCGAGCAATTCATCGTTGTCATCGGCAATATCATCTTTCGAAAGGTAGAAATTGATTTTTACAGTCGCTGGTGCCGACAGGTAACCAGTATTGCGCATTTTTCCTTTAATCTCGAGGAAACCACCCACGTTAGCTGAATCCTGGCTCAGTGTTATAGGCCTGAGACTCAGATCAGCCTTGTTCTGATCAGTAACAAAAACATAGCAAATACCAGGGCTGAACTGTGGTGCCACAGCCTGGATGGTAACCATCTGGTCACCGTCGTCAATATTATCGTTTATGGTATTAATGGGAACCTGTACCGATTTTTGCCCGGCAGCTATGGTGGCTGTGGTTTGTATATTTACTTCGGTAGGATCGTTAAATTTAATAGTTACAGCCAGCGGCTGATCAACTGAAGTGTTGCGCGTAATAGTTAGCTTGCCTGCCGCTGTTTTGCCTTCGAGCAGGGACACCGGGTCGACAGTAACCGTAAGCGTAGGTCCGTCGTTATCCGCAATCACGAGTTTATCCTGAACCACTCCCCCATTTTCGGCTGTGGTGCCGCAATTGCAGGAAGAGATCAGGATAGATCCCTTGATCACAACTTCGCGATAACCATCCACCTGGTCGTTATCAACCACCCCGATATTAAATTTAGCTTCCGGGGCACCCTTGGGTAATGTAATGGTGGCCGGGAAAAACAATGCGCCCGCCGGAGTTCCCGAAAGGTTTACTGTAATAATATCATCGCCTTTTACCCGGCTGATCCTGCCCCAGGTGGCATAAACACCGGCCGATTCGGAAACAGTATCGGTAAGTATTTCAAACTTTACCTGGGGAATGTCGTTGTCGATAATGGTTGCCGAAATTTGACCGGGAGTAAAACCGGCAGAACTTGCATTTAAGATAGCCTGACTGCTAAGTTCCGGAACCTGGTCGTCAGTTATCAATACCGTTACTGTGGCTGATGCCTGGTTTGCAGGTATAGTAAGGGTTTGCGGGAAAGTCCATTGCCCGGCTTTATTGGTCGAAAGACTTACGACCAAAGCCTGCGCGGTCACGAAATCGCGCGTTATTGTCAGCTGGGCTGATTCCCCTTCAGTTACTGATGTCTTATCAAGTTTCAGCGAAAGCGAAGGCACTTCATCATCCAGAATAGTGAGCGAATCCACTGCATCACTATAGCCGGCTGATTTGGCAGTAATTGCTATTGCCCTTGGGCCATCGAGCAGGCTATTGTCAACTGCATTCAGGTTGAACACCACCGATGAGGTATTGGCCGGAAAAATTACCGAAGCCGGAAAAGTAAGCTGACCAGCTTTTGATACTGAAATATCCACAGGAAGTGCTGAAGAGTAATCGCCGCTTCGCGAAAGTACACAACGGACAGTTTCTTTTGAGTTTTCGAGCAGCGAATTGGTCTGCACATTGAGTGAGAGCACGCTCAACACGGATATGGAACCAGCGGAAACAGCTGTATTGTTGGCTTGCGCGGAGGCATGCTCAATAAGCGTGACCGATGGAATGAGTTCGACTTTAATTTTTGCACTTCCCGAGAAACGAAGTATTTCAGGGATTTTGAATTTTACACTCCGGCTGATGGTAGCTTTGGCAGCCAGGTCGCCGGCAAAGTTACTGTTTGGCACCAGCACCAGTTCAGTACCACTTGCCGGTACCAGCGTTACCCGCTCAGACCATCCGCCCAAAGCAGGAACAGTTCCGGCGTTTTCCACCTGCCAGCTGATAAGCAGCGAATCGCCAGGCATTACATTTGCTGTGGACGACTGTATACCTTTTACCAGAATATCCGGAAGCGGTTTAAGCGAAACTGTCAATGTGCCGGAAGCACGCACAGTATTGTTATCCTTCGCAATTTCAGTAAGCGAATTATCCGAATCTGTTTTTACAAATATATAATACTGACCTGAGTACCCGACAGGCAACTGAACAACCATGGATTGGGTGTAGCTACTGTCGGCAGCCAGCTGTCCCAGGTTAGGCCTGGCCAGCAGCAACTTATCATCACCGCTGAAAGTGGCATCAGCCGACACATAAACAGCATCGTTCCATTGGGCAGCAAAAGTGCTTCCGGGCCCGATATTTTTAACTTTAAAAGTTACTGTGAAATTGGTACCCGATTCAATAGTAGAAGGCGCCTGCAGGTTAGTAACCGTGAGGTCGGGAAGCTGACGCACCCTGAAAGTCTGAACATTGCTTTCGGCAGTTGAACAGTCGTTACCTGAAACTATTTTCCAGCTGTACGATTTCCCGAAACCCAGGTTATAAACCCTTGCCGTGGTTCCACTGAGATTAGAATAGTATGGGTTGGCCGGAACCGCAGCCCCGGTTTCCCAAAGGAACAGATTATAGAAACTGGTATTTGCCGATGGTTGCCAGTATAAATCGAGGGTTGAATTTTGGTTAATTCCTGCATTTTCAGGCACCATGCCACTCACTTTTTCGACCGGCTTACAAAATGCGTTCAAAATCACAGGATTGGCATAATCAGGCACCTGGTCGGGCTTAAATTCAATCTTCTCCTTTATCTCGTAAATTTTCTCAGAAAAGATATCGTAATATTTAAAACTTATCGAATCACCCAAATCTTTATCATTGAATATCAATATCTTATAAATAAGCTCACCGGTTGGCGGAAATAATACCGACGCGGTCTGTGCCCCCCTGATTTCGTTATTGATATAGGCAATCAATGCCCCGCTGGGCAAAAATGTGGTGCCTACTTTGACCCGGAAAGCCATTTCGGTACTTTTCTCGAAACGCTTAGCCAGGGTTGCATTGCTCGGAATGGCAGGCAAGTACAAGGTTGCGCTCAGCATCATCGGGAAAGCCAGCATTACCAGGAGCATAAAACTCCTGAGCCGGACATTAGCCTTGCGGGTAATCGGGGAGATAATGATATGTGCAATTGAAAATCCGGATGTGGCCATTTTCATATTGCTGAAGATTGATTTTTTCATAATCAAATCGTTTTTCACTTGTTACCAATAAAATGCAGTATTAAAGCGGATTCCCGGCCCTGGCCAGGAAATGTAGTTACCGGGGCGACTTTATAAATTTCTGCACCTGCACGCCGTTGATTGTTTCAATTTTAAGGGTGAATAAACCCGGCGAAAGATTTGCTGTATTCATTTCCAACTCCATGTCCGAAATATTTGATAGCACCAGTATGCAGTTTCCTGTTGAATTGTACACCTTAACCTGGTTGATTGCTGATGCTGAAACCAGGTGCAGCTTATCAGAAACCGGGTTCGGGTACAGTTTAACCTCCACTTTCACGTTCTTTTCGATGCCTGTGGCAATAGCATGAAGTTGCAAGGGCACTGAGGGGGTACCATATACCTCGTCGGAGGTAAAAACAAAATTTTCCGCCAGCGGAGCGGGCACATTGCTTTCGGGCGATTTTACCTGGAATGTAATATTGTCTTTCGTATTTGAGAAAACAGTAATCACGAAAATATAGCGGCCCAGATCAGGAATAAACAGTGCTTCGGATACTCCCCTGGGTTCACCGCTCATATAGGCTATCAGCAAATCGCCCTTACCGGTTGTATTTTCGCCGTTGCTGGCTGCCAGTTCACTGATGAAAATAGCGGAGTATTCGAAATTCTCAGGATGAATGTTGTACATCGAATAGAGGTCGTCACGTAAAAACATGGCTGGTGCCACAACAGCTGATTTTGGTTTTACCCCGGACGCATTATAACGTATGCTACCTGCTGATGAAGCTTTGAGCATATAACCGTTCAATACTTTCATTGAGTCGAGATCGCCGACCCAACCGGTTGCCGGGTAATAAATCGCCGAGGCTTCCTTACTTTTTATCAGCAGGTCACCCGTTGGTAAGGTAGCCTTGTCGAATGCTGAATTTAGCGGGCTGTTGCCTTTCAACAGGTACCCAATGCGATTCCATCCGGGAGTGACCGGAATAGTAACCTGCGAAGGATTGATCTGCTTGCCTGTTAAACTCATTTTTTGGGAAACGGCTTTTTTGATTTTAACCATTTCGTTGGCGGGCAATGCAGCCAGGTCGCCAAACCAACCGGTTCCCGAATAATACACAGCCGAACTGGTAGTGGATTTTACATAGTCGAGGTTTGCAAAGGTGAGGCCTGAAAACACGCTGTTCAGCGCAGCATCCGTTGGTTCAACACTCATCGAAATCCAGTTCCATCCGGCACTCAGGGTACGGCTCAGGGTAAGATTTGGTATAAATACTTTAACCTGGTAAGCTGTGGTGGTAAGTCCGTCCTCGGCAGTTACGGTATAAACAACCGGCAAGGTAAAATCGTGTACCGTACCGCTTTTGGGATTCAGCGTAGCCTTATCGGAGATGGTGAAGGTTGGTGCCAGCGCCCTGATGTCCGAACCATACGGCATATACAAGGTAACCACCGATGTAACTGTATTTATCCTGACGGAATCAGCGCCGGTTAGCGAAGCTGTTTTTATTTTGGCTTCCTGGCTGAGTATATCCACATTTTTAATGGTGATTACAACATTGTCAAAATCTGAGTTTAAGGCACCATCATTAACAACGAGAGAAATACTGATGGTCGAATCGCGGTGCACCGGAGGCGCTGTAAATGTTGGCTTAGGAACAGTACGTGATGATAAGGTTACATTCGCAGGTGCGGTCCACAGGTAAGTAATCGGATTGCCATCGGGATCGGACGATAATGAACCATCGAGCGTAACTTTCACGCCTTCGTTCACTGTTTGATCGCCACCGGCGAAAGCCTCCGGTTTTTTGTTTATCTGCAGCGCTGTAACAACAACGGTATCGGCAGCCGAAAACGCAACCCCGTCGTACACTACCAGCCTGAACCTGTATTTTGTATCCACACTCACCTGCGGAGCAATAAACGAAGGACTCACGCTTTTCGAATCGAAAAGCACCACGCCATCGAGCGAGGTCCAGGTATACGAGAGCGATTCTCCATCGAGGTCGTATGATAAACTGCCATCGAGCGAAACGAGATCGGAAGAGCGTCGTGTAGGGAAAGAGTGTAGATCTCGGTGGTCGCC
>CALCJE010000005.1 GCA_937965665.1 uncultured Bacteroidales bacterium | reverse complement strand
CGGCGACCACCGAGATCTACACTCTTTCCCTACACGACGCTCTTCCGATCTTGATGTTACCGGGCATCGAAAAATACGCCTACCAACATACCTCGCCCGAATTGCCGGTGCTAAGTCGCTTATCACGGGCTACACACCTGCGAACACATCAGCCCCAGATGTTGTCGGGCCATCTGCAGGGTGCTTTCCTGCAAATGATCAGCCATATGATCAAGCCATCGGCAATACTCGAAATTGGTACATTTACCGGATATTCAGCCATTTGCCTGGCGCAGGGACTGCAGCCCGGTGGCAAGCTGATTACCATTGATTGCAATCCCGAAATGGAGGATTTTGCAAATCCATATTTCAGGGAAGCCGGCTTGGGGGATAAAATTGAAATGCGGGTTGGCGATGCCGCAGCAATCATTCAAAGCATGTCCGGGCCGTTCGACCTGGTTTTTATTGATGCCGATAAGGAAAGTTATGTCAGGTATTTCGAGCTGGTGTACCCCCTGGTGCAGCCCGGTGGATATATACTTGCCGATAACACACTGTGGTATGGTCGCGTAGTAAAACCGGGAGCCGATACTGACCGCGAAACGGCTAGCATAGTGCGATACAATACATTTGTGAAACAACACAGTGGTGTTGAACATGTGCTGTTGCCTTTGCGGGATGGGATTATGATGGCAAGAAAAAAATAGGTTTTTCAGTGTTCTGCTAATAACCTGAAGGCTCAATTATTTGAGGGTTGCGAATGTTTTTTCTTGGGAAATATCGAAAAGCAGGTTTATGGTCATTCTTTTCTTCAGTTTTATTTTAGTCTCGTAAAGAGCATCTATCGAGTAGTTGTTTTTATAAGTATGCTCTTCCCATTTCCCGTTGCAGCGGGCCATGTTAACAATGCGTATGGTGTGTTTTCCCCTGCGTACATTCACTGAGCAGGAGTTTGGCTCCGACTGTAATTGTTCGGTGGTTTCACCAATCAGGTTGCCATCCATGTAAATCACGGTTTTTGTATTCAGGTCATAACCTTCAATAATTCCTTTAAACCGGGTATTGATGGTAAGCATACCTTGTTTTTGCGCAAGAACTGCCGAAGTCGTCATGCCGACGATGAGGGTAAACAGTAGAAGGGCTTTTTTCATAAAATATCAGGATGCTTGATGCGATAAAGTAAAGCTGAAGCTAAAATACGGTTATATCGCAAAGTTTAAAATTTACTGCAGACTGAATATTAACATCCTGTTGTTGAAAACCTTTGGCTTTATGCCTTTTACATAAAATCGCATCCATGAAAAGAAAACCCTCCCGGTATTTTCGAACTGGAGGGTTTTCCTGCACTTTCACCTGATGGAACAAGCTAATGCCTGGCCCATCTTTTAATTATTAACTAATGCGTTCAAAATGAGAAAAGATTATAGCCGGAAGTTTCCACCCTAAACCTTAAACTCGTATTTCACTTTTGTAAGTTCTTCGTTAGCCTGGATAATTTTCTTTTTAAGCTCTTCCTTGAAAGCCACCAGCCTTTCGAATAGTAATTCATCGCCCAGCGAGATCATCTGTGCAGCCAGTATGCCGGCATTTCGGGCACCATTTACAGCAACAGTGGCTACTGGTATTCCGGGAGGCATCTGCACAATGGCCAACAACGAATCCATGCCATCAAACGATGATTTTACAGGTACCCCGATTACAGGCAGCGCTGTAAAAGCAGCTATTACCCCGGGTAGGTGGGCTGCCATTCCTGCTCCTGCTATGATCACTTTTATGCCACGTTTGTGAGCATTGCGTGCAAAATCTTCAACTTTTTCGGGTGTGCGATGTGCCGATAATGCATTTATTTCGAAGGGTATACGTAATTCATTCAGCACTTTTGCGGCATCTTCCATAACTGGCAGGTCGCTTGTGCTTCCCATGATAATGCTTACTAAAGGTGTCATAATTTTGATTTTTTTGCGAAAGTAATGAAAATCTTAATTCTTGCTTTGGAATTTGAAGCCTATACTTATTTATAACAATTTGTCAGAAAAAAGCATTGCATTCTCATCTTTTTGATTGATATTTCGAGCTTTAAACGTAATTTTGCGGCAAATTAAATCTTAAAACATTACACTATGCCTGGTACCTGGAAATTGGAAGATAAAACCTTTACTAAATTTATACTTAACGACGATATTCAGGCAAAAATCTGCGAATTGTCTGATCGCATCAATACTGAACTTGCAGGTAAAAAACCCCTCTTCGTAGTAGTGCTCAACGGTGCTTTCATCTTTGCTTCCGACCTTTTGAAAAGAGTGACCATTGATTGCGAAATCACATTCGTAAAACTTTCGTCGTACCAGGGAACCATGAGTACCGGTGTTGTGCAGCAAATCATTGGCCTCGACCGCGACATCAAAGGAAGAACCATTGTAATTATTGAAGATATTGTGGATACAGGGCTTACCCTCGAACGTTTCCGCGAAGTACTGGCACAGATGGAACCCGCCGAAGTAAAAGTGGCAACCTGCCTGCTTAAGCCGGATGCGTTTAAAAATAAATTCCCGATTGACTATCAGTGTTTCAGTATTCCTAACGAATTTGTTGTTGGATACGGGCTCGATTACGACGGGCTGGGTCGCAATTCGAGCGATATTTACAAAATTCTGGAAGCCTGATCATCCATATTGTAAGCCTGCCCTTCGCGAAAAATCCATATTTCAATTTATAAACCTGATTCCTTCACAGGATTCATTCAAATACCAGATCTGATATGCTAAATATTGCACTCTTCGGCCCTCCCGGAGCCGGAAAAGGTACTCAATCGCAGATGCTGATTGAAAAATACAATCTTGCTTATATTTCGACCGGTGATTTGCTCAGGCAGGAAATTGCCGAAGGTACTGAACTGGGAAAGCAGGTTAAGGATATCATCGGCAAGGGTGGTCTGGTTTCGGATGAAATTATGGTGGATCTCATCGAGAAAAAAATTATAACTAGCTCTGATAAAAAAGGAATTTTATTCGATGGTTTCCCGCGTACCCTTGTTCAGGCCTATATTCTCGACGGGTTGCTGCTTAAACTAAACACCTCGCTTTCGTGTATGCTCAGCCTCGAAGTTCCTGACGAAGAACTTACCCGCCGGTTGATTGAACGGGGAAAAGTTTCGGGCCGTGAGGATGATAACGAAGAAGTAATCAAATTCCGCCTTGTTGAATACAAAAATAAGACTTCACCGGTAATCGGGTATTACCAGGAACGCAACCTGTATGTGCCAATAAAGGGAGTTGGACCCATTCCTGATATTTTCAACATGCTGTGCAATTCCATTGAGCTGATGCTCGAAAAAGAATGGTTTAACCTGGTGCTCTCAGGGCCTCCGGGCGCAGGAAAAGGAACACAGGGTCGACTGCTGGCAAAGAAATTCAATTTTTACTACATTTCGACCGGTTCGCTGCTGCGTCGCGAAATTAAAGCTGAAACCGACCTTGGCGCCAAAGTAAAAGAAGCCTACGAAAAAGGAGAACTGGTTTCGGATGAAATTGTGATCCGGCTCATCGAACGCGAAATGAAGGTGCATAACAACGTAAACGGGTTCATTTTTAAAGGTTTCCCGCGTACCATACTGCAATCGTATATCCTCGACGGGCTGCTCAGGCGAATGGGAATGGGTGTTTCGTATGTCGTTGAATTACAGGCACCTACCATCGAATTGATAAAACGCCTCGACAAACGCGGACGTTCCGATAAAGCCCGTACTTACGATCTTTCTACTGAACTGATCATTCACAGGCTCGAGGAATATGATACCAAAACAGCCCCTGTTATGGAATTGTACAAGAAACAGAATAAACATGTGGTTGTAAATGCCGTCGGGCCCAACGAAGATATTTTTGACCGTCTGTCGGAAACCGTACAGGCCGCCATGAAAAAATCGAGGTAAAAAGTAATGCTTAAAACTTAACCCGTTGGCATTTGTTCTGTTCAGAAACTATGCCGCGGCTTCAGGGTGTAATTCTGGGGACGTTTTAATCATATTCATTGCTATTAAACAATCATTTAAAAATAAATAATGGCCAGTTCCAGTTTTGTTGATTATGTAAAGATCTATTTGCGATCGGGCCAGGGTGGGGCAGGTTCCCACCATTTTCTCCGTACAAAGGGAAATCCCAAAGGCGGACCCGACGGCGGCGATGGCGGACGAGGCGGGCATATCATTATTGAAGGCGACAAGCAGTTGTGGACCATGCTCCACCTGCGATATACCAAACATATAATTGCAGGCGATGGCGAAAGTGGCTCAAAATCGCTGCAAACCGGTGCTAATGGCGAGGACAGGATTATTAAAGTTCCGCTGGGAACCGTTGTGCGCGATCCCGAAACCGGCGAAATTGAATGTGAAGTAACCGAACATGGAGAAAGACATATTGTTGTGCCTGGTGGAAGGGGTGGCCTTGGAAACGACCATTTCAAAACATCCACCAACCAGGCGCCACGATTCGCACAGCCTGGCGAACCGTTTACAGAATGCTGGAAGATTTTTGAGTTAAAAATCCTGGCCGATGTAGGGCTGGTAGGTTTCCCGAATGCAGGTAAATCAACCCTGTTGTCGGTACTTTCGGCAGCCAAACCCGAAATTGCCGATTACCCTTTTACAACGCTTCGCCCAAATCTGGGCATAGTGTCGTATTACGACGACAAATCGTTTGTAATGGCCGATATTCCGGGTATTATCGAAGGAGCACACGAAGGCAAAGGTCTGGGCGTAAGGTTTCTGCGTCATATTGAAAGAAATTCGGTGCTGCTTTTTATAATTCCTGCCGACAGCAACGACATAAAAAAAGAATACAAAATCCTGCTTAACGAATTAAAACAATTCAATCCCGAATTGCTTAATAAAGGGCGATTGCTTGCAATCAGCAAAAGCGATATGCTCGATGACGAAATGATGAAACTGATGCGTAAAGAATTGCCACGCATTCCTTCTGTGTTTATCTCTTCACATAGCAGGCTCGGGCTTACCCAACTGAAAGAAATGCTGTGGGCACAATTAAATGCCTGATTGTTGCGTGGTAAATCAATAATACCCGCTGTTTTGGATTGCTTTTAATGAAGGTTCCTTGTATTCACAACCCTGTTATCAGTTTATAAAACAGTGTGAAAGCTGGTTCTGAAGTTGCCTCCTAAAAAACTTTTCAGCAGACTTACCATCAGTTTTTGATACAGAATTTTGAATCGAATAACAAGGTTGGCAAAGGCCGATTTCTGATCCTGTTCAGGTTGTTTAAGCACGCTTTAAAATTTCAACCCGATGAATAAATTCGAAAATATGCAGCCGGAGTATAAAATCTGGTTTTCTTCACCAGATGGAGTAGGTATATTAGGCGACGGCAAATGGAAAATATTAAAAAAAATTGAGGAATGCGGTTCGCTGGTTGGCGCCTGTGAGCAGCTAGGAATTACTTACCGCCGCACCTGGAATGATTTACGTAAAATTGAAAAAATGCTTGGGTTCAACCTGCTCGAAACTGTGCGTGGCGGGCAGGAAGGCGGAAGTACCAAACTTTCGCCCGAAGGCAGGCGGCTGGTAAAATCATTCGATGTTTTTCACCGGCGGATGGATAAAATTATGAAAAAGGAATTTGAGCGCCTGCTCAACGAACTTAATACTTAGTCCTTCAGGACTTTGCACTTCAACATGCTTTCTATTCCCAATATGGTTCTGGTTGGCGGCAATTCGCGTAATTCCGGTAAAACAACCATGGCTTGTAACATCATCAGTAAACTGTCATCTTCACACGAAATTATTGGTTTAAAAGTTACCGCAATTCGCCCGGGCGAGGACGAATTTCATGGAAATCACGATGTTGATGAAACATCCGGATTTTCTATTTTCGAAGAGCTGAATGCCTCGTCGCATAAGGATACTTCCAAAATGCTCAGGGCGGGCGCCCATCATGTATTTTATATCAGGGTAAACGAAAAATTTATTCAAAAAGCACTATTACATTTCCTCTCAACATACATTAATAAGCAGATAATTGTATGCGAAAGCAGGAGCCTGCGCAGGTTGGTAAACCCGGGTTTGTTCCTGATGATGATGCGGTTACCGGAAGAGGGGAAAACAAAAAATGATCTTGATACCTTTCTTTCGCAGGCGGATGAGGTTTTTTATTTTGATGAAAATCAATATGTTAAAGACCAATATTTGTCGAAACTGCACTTTGTAAACGGTAAGTTTGTTGTGCTGTAATACAGCACTTCCGGTTTGGCAAAGAAACCTTCATCTGCTGCGCTGAGGTATTTTATCCTGTAAAGCCAGCCCTTTCGCTATAACATATTATCTGTTTTTGGATGAATTATAATTTATAAAACAGTTACAGCAGCCGGGCTGCAACCCTTTTTGCTGAGCTATAAAATGTTAAGGCGATGAAAAATATTATTTTTACGTTGATCAGTATCATGCTCATGATCCATACTTTGGATTTGCAGGCTCAGCGCAGCCGGTCCTTATGGGCCAATCACTCATTGTGGGTAAATGGCATGGTGGGGGCCAACAGCAACTGGATCATAAACCAGAATGCTTATGGTAACCAGGAAATTGAATATGCCCCTACTTTCGGACTTACTGCAGGTGGAGGTGTAAATTATTTTAACACCCGCGACTGGGGTTACAGCGGTTCCATTTATGTAAGTAAATTAGGGCAGAATTATTCAGGCTGGCAGGCCGGGGCCAAAGCAAGGCGTGATGTTAAACTGCTTTATGTGGAAGTTCCGCTTTTATTAATGAAACAGATTTTGTACCGCAACTACCCGACGTGGATATCCTTCGGTCCCGATATTTTAATTCTGATGAAAGCCAAACAGGATTATAGCCGTAACGGCGGTGTGGCTTTGCCAAACCCGGAAGGAATGAAATCGGGCGACATTACCGAAAGATTTAACCCGGTGGACGTCGCCCTGAATGTTTCACTCAACCGAATGGTCGATTTTAACTTCAACAGGCGGAAAATGTTCCTGTTTTCTATCAATTCATCTATAGGATTAACTGACATCAACAGGGTGCCCTGGCAGATTCAAAACACACATAAGGAATACGGAGCTGGTCGCAATTTTTACATAGGTTTTAAAGCGGGAATGATTTTTAAACTGACAAAATCAAGTGGAAGGCGCTGGTAGCCGCTTCATCATTTGATTAACCTGTTTCCCGTTTTAGGACTATGCAATATTTTTGAAGTAAAAGTGTTTTAAGTACGAAAAACAATTTTATGACTTGCCAGTTTATTAATTTTGCGGTTGACATCGGTAATTTCCGGCGCAACCGTAATTTTTTTTTATTTATTTAATGAATCTTTACCTGGTGAGTTCCAAAATTATTGAGTGTGTCTACTAATCCATTTACTGCATGAAGCTAAAATTACTCTGGTTTTTACCTTTTGTCCTATTGCTATTTCCATTCATTGGCAGATCTCAGCAGGTCCACTCTTTTTGGCTTAGCGGCAGTGGGGGTATAAACAGTGATTGGATATTGAATCAAAATGCTTACGGAAATCCTGAAATGGCCTATGCTACAACCTTTGGTCTAAGTGGTGGACTGGGCGCCAACTATTTTATGTCGAGAGAATGGGGAATAAGTGGATCATTATTCCTGAGTAAGCTGGGACAGAATTATTATGGGGAACAATCAGGTGCCATAGCTGATCGTAAGGTGAAACTTACTTACCTCGAAATGCCGGTTATGATCATGCGGAATATACCATATATGAACTACCCAACCTGGATTTCGGCTGGCCCTGGCTTTCGATTCCTGGTTAAGGGGTACCAGGACTATTCGCGGGAGGAAGGTGGACAGCCTTTGCCAAATGAGACCGGGATGATAAAAGGCGACGTGACGGACCGGTTTAAACCTATTGATATTGCCATCAATTTTTCCATTAACCGCATGGTCGAACTTAATTATTCAAGAAGCATCATGTTTATTTTTTCAATCGATTCATCTTTTGGGTTAATGGATATCAATGACGTCGATTGGCAAATTTCCAATACGCATGGCGAATATGCCGCGTCGCATAATTTTTATATTGGGGTTAAAGCAGGCCTCATGTTCAAAGCAGCACGTTTCGGGGGTTCACGCTGGTAAAAAAAAACGACGCAACCGTTGAGGATGCGTCGCCTTTGTAGTTTTCAACTTATTAGTCGATGGTTACAATTGGCCATGGTGTAGCTGTTTCCCAGGCACCACGGGTAAAGTCAGGTATGTCAATTGAATTGCCACGCTTCAGTACACTTTTCTCACTCAACGGAGCAATGCTGCTCCAGGCTGCTGCATCGTAAACATCCTGGTCGAGGGGCAAGCCTTTACGCAAACAGTAAATAAGCCTGTAGTCCATAATAAAATCCATGCCTCCGTGTCCACCCACTTTTTTAGCTTTTTCTCCGATTTGAGTTGCCAGGGGGTGTTCATATTTTTTCATCAGGGCATCGAAGTCTTCTTTTTTCAGGAACTCATGTGCATTTGGTTCTAAAGCAATCTGCTCCTGCGGGTATTTAACAGCCATGCCTTTGGTTCCGCTTAAGCAGTGTAAACGGCTATAAGGTCTCGGACTTGTTGTATCATGCTGTATCATGATGGTCTTGCCTTTTACAGTCCGGATCACTGTAGTATTCATATCTCCCAGTTTGTACGATTGCCTGGCATCGGGCGAGTCAGCGCCAAATTTTTCCCGGGCATACAGGCTCATGCCGATTTGGTTTGTCGATATAGATGAAAGATAATCGAACCTGTCGCCGCGGTTTATACCCATTACCTGTGCAACCGGACCAAGCCCGTGCGTAGGGTAGGGGTTGCCTGTATGGAGTTTGCTGAAATCAAGGCGCCAGCGGTTGTAGTATCCACCTTCTTTCATAAACTTGAGCCATCGCAGATCATGAATATAAGCGCCTTCGGCATGGTAAATATCACCAAATACGCCATTGCGCGCCATGTTTAGTGTATTCATTTCAAAGAAATCATAACAGCAGTTTTCGAGCATCATAAAATGCCGTTGGGTTTCTTCGGCAGTATTCACCAGTTCCCAGCATTCAGCCAGGGTAACAGCACTGGGGACTTCGCATGCAGCGTGTTTGCCGTGTTTCATGGCATACACTGAAACCGGAGTATGCATCAGCCAGGGTGTACATTGATAAACCAGGTCGATATCATCGCGCTCACAGATCTTTTTCCAGCCTTCCTCTTCGGTATATTCTGCAGCTGGTTTAAAACCGGAATCAGTAATTTTTTTATTCGACTCTTTTACATTTTTCTCTACAACATCAGCGATGGCCCTGATTTCAACGCCTTCAACCTGCAGGAGCCGCACTACAGCTCCGCTTCCGCGCATCCCCAGCCCAATAAGTCCGATTCGCACTGTTTTAAGCGGTTCGCATCTGAGTCCCATAACTGATTTCCCTTTCCTGGCAGGTATCTTGTTGCCAGCGTTCAGGTCGTTTTCAGAAGCTTGATTTGTGGCAAATGCCTGTGCCAACGGGGCTGCACCTAATGCGGCAGAACCAATGGCTGCTAATTTGATAAATTTTCTACGGCTGTTGTTTTCTTCGGAGTGCATGAGTGAAATGTTTTTCTTCAAAATTATAAAATATATTCTTAAAATTTTGAGAGATTATAAATAAAATTATAAAGATTTATTTCTTCGAAAAGATTGGTAAAAATTCATTGCAAAAATCTATATTTCTGCAAATGTCATTATTTTAAACCTGCTCCACAACTTTTGAACCTGATCCAAAAACAGGTTGACATTTGGTTGACAAAACCGTTATAATGAAAAACGCTAATAATTTGATATTCAAATTATTAGCGTTTTTTACAGTACCCGAAGCCGGAATCGAACCGGCACGGCCGCAATGGCCAAAGGATTTTAAGTCCTT
>CALCJE010000004.1 GCA_937965665.1 uncultured Bacteroidales bacterium | reverse complement strand
GCCGACGAGAATGCTGCTTACGATGCCGGTTGCGATGAGTTTATGTCGAAACCCGTAAACAAGGAGAAATTACTTGCTTTGATGCAACAGATTATTAGCGCATAAGTGTTAAAGCTGAAAAGGGAATTTATTGAAACTGATTGCCTGTTTAAATCATGGTTTTTCGCCATCCATCTTTGCTTTGCGTGGAAAGTAAATACTGCACAACAAATCATGTTGGCGCAAGATTAGAATGGATAGCCTATCCCAAAGTTCAGGATGGCATGCTGGTAATTGAATAAATCACTGCTAAACCAGTGGCCCGGGTGTGTAGGGTCGTGGAAAGGAACAGCGGCATCGAGACGCAGGATGAAAAATGAAAAGTCGAACCGCAATCCGAAACCCAGGTCCATGGCAATTTGTTTGTAGAAAGAGTCGAATTTAAATTCGCCATCGGGAAAATCAACGCTGGGCCTGCGCAGCCATACATTGCCGGCATCAACAAAAAAACTTCCCAGTAAAAAGCTGTAAATCGGGAACCGGTTCTCTAAGCTCGACTGAAGCATGATTTCACCGGTTTTATTATAATTATTGTCAGTCGAAACATAACCTCCCGGTCCCAGGGAACGCAACCGCCATCCCCGCATATCATTGGCACCACCCAGCCAAAAACTCTTTTCAAAAGGCACGGCATCCGAATTTCCATAGGGTAGGGCTGATCCGCCCATAAATCGGAAAGCCAGGAAGTTGCTCCGCCTGAGTTTCCAGAATTTTCGAAAATCAAAGTCGAGGCGTGCAAACTGTGAGTAGCGCACCCCAAGCCTTTCATAGTAACCGTTTTCGGTTTGCGGGTTGTTTTTCAGGTTATCAACCAGGTATGGTATATTTCCCGAGGTTTCGGCATTCATCCGCAGGAAGAACTGGTTGTTTATTTTTGCATTGCCCATGTTGCTGATAATGATACTATAACGAATCATCGTCAGCAGGTGATCGGTATATTGCGATTTATAAACAGGATCCGTGAGCGACTCAAGGTAACGGCTGAATGAATCGCTGGGGAATATTTTGATATAGTTAAACTCGAAAGGAGTAAAAATGTGTTTCACTCTTTCGCTGGTGCTCCATTTGTACGACCATGCGAACGATGAAATGTCTCGTGTGTACTCAGTCTGTAGTTCAAAACCAATACCTGCGCTTAACGAGGTGCGCCCCTGCTGTGTGTTCAGCTGGTATTTTGAACGGTAAGGGATGATGAGCCTTGGGAAATCAATGCTTACTTCCGCGCCGCCTTCGAGGGTGTTGAAAAACAGGAAATAATTCTGAGTATTGGGATTTTTGATGCCTCCCTGGATTTCGGCACTGGCTTTTATTTTAAATGATAAAACTTCTGCACCCCTGAAAATGTTCCTGTTCTGTATGGCTGAGTTTAAACCAACTCCAAATCGTCCGCCAGAGTTAGTACCTTCAGTGCCTACACTAAAAGTATTCAGCTTATTTCTTTTCAAACGGATATTGCAATCGAGTGCCTGGTTACCGCTGCTGCTTACAATACCGGGGTTTTGAATGGACATATTTACATTGGCCGATCCAATAATGGGCTGGCTGATCAGTTTCTTGTAAGTGCTGTTGGCTGCAGACTGGCTATAAGCATCGCCCGGGGCAAACGCGAGACTTGAAGCCAGAAATGAAGGTTTCAGCAAGCTCTTTTTGTGCGTGAGTACATAAATTGTTTTTCCGGCAGTATCTGCCTTATTGAGATGATATTTGTACGGGATTGTATCATAGGCATTGTCCTGTACGTTTAAATCAGCATCGGGATTGATATAAATATTGCGGATATAAAACCGCGGATGGTTAATCTCGATGGTTGAATCGGCTACACCGGCAATGCCGGATCTCACTTTCCTGAAATGTAGTTCAACATCTGCGGCAAGGCCGGCTTTTGAGGTGTCGGCAACATAATAAATGTCGCTGAGCGAAAAGGTATAATAGCTGTTGTTGCGGAGGTTTATGGCAATGCGCTCGCGTTCATCATCAAGGATGTATGTATCGAAAATCATTCCTTTACGAAGTTGTCCGCCGGCAGTATCGGCCATTACATACCGGTACATGGCGGAGTCGGGAATAAAATAATCGAATTTATTCACGATGCATGGCGGGCCTGAGTTGATGCTATACGTAACCCGGGCAGTTTTTCGGCTGTATTTAACAGCCTGGTTCACCGTGGCATGGTAAAAACCCTTGTTAACCATGTATTGCTGGAGTTTGTCCCGGGTGCTGAATATCATCATTGTATCCAGGATCACCGGTTTGGTGCTGAATGCCCGGCGGACCCACAAATTAAATTTGGTTTCTTTACCTTTTTCGCTGCGTTCGTAAAAGAAAATACCTGGCCTGAAATAAGGCGCAAGGCTGCCTTCCATTGAATTTTGCTGGATAAATCCCTCCAGTTCATCCGAAGGTAGATAAGGATTTTTATTTTTAATGGTGTTTTGTACCAGCAGGTATCCGCCACGACGCTGTACTTTGCCCTGCGGATTACAGGCTGCAATAACAAACAGCATGAATATCAATAAAATTATATGGATTCTACCTTTAGTCAATGAAATTGGTTTTCTGTGTCTATTTTCATGACAAAGATAACAGTAAGCGTGGAATGCGTAAAATTAATTTATACTACAATTCAGAAGATCGGAAATGCTTTACAAAAACCCGTGATACCAACTCATCGGAGCAGCTATAAAATGAGTTAAAGCTGGTATCTCATATTCATTACAATTTTTGCTCAGGCCAAATCTGCATTTCCGGTTTAAAATGCATGTTGATGAAAAAAAATCAGACATAATAGCTTTAAGTGTGGTGGAGGGTTAGAAGTCACCTCCATAATAGTGTAATATTTGTATATCAGCATTTTAACCCGTGATATGAATAAGTATATTGATATATTTGATTTATGCACGTTGAAAATCATCAATAAATATGTGGCTGTACTGAACTTTCAGTGAAAAAAAATCTAAAAATTATGCAGATTTATTTGGTGATTTAAAAATAATAACTAATTTTGCATCCTCTTAAAGGGGAGCATAGCTCAGCTGGTTCAGAGCATCTGCCTTACAAGCAGAGGGTCACAG
>CALCJE010000003.1 GCA_937965665.1 uncultured Bacteroidales bacterium | reverse complement strand
ATAATGCGGTAATGCGATAATGTAGGAATTTGGTAAATTAGCACATCAGCACATTAAACACATCAGCACATTAGCAAATCAAAATATTAACACATTAAAAAATGATACAGAAAAACGTTATCGTCGAAATGAGTTTTGCTTTTGCACTTCAAATTATAGAATTCTCTGAAATGTTAGAGGAAAGCAAGAAATACATCATTGCTCGCCAGGTATTAAAAGCAGGCACTTCCATAGGCGCAAATATTCACGAAGCTCAAAGCGCTGAAAGTAAGGCGGACTTTATACATAAACTCAAGATTGCTGATAAAGAAGCAAATGAACTGGAATATTGGCTAAAACTATGCAAATCGGCAAAAAACTATCCCGATCCACTTGAGCTTCAGGATAATCTGCTTGTACTGAAAAAACTACTCTCTAAAATAATATCCACCTCCAAATCAACCCAATAATCAGCAGATTACCACATTAACTAATTAACCCATCAGCAAATCAGCAAATTAACGCATCAGCAAATTAACAAATTAACACATTAGCACATTAGCAAATTAACACATTAACACATCAGCACATTGGAATTAAAAGAACGGGCTATAGAAATCCGAAGCGAGGAAATTGATGAAATCCTGGGTAAAACACCAGTCTGGATTCTTCGTCGTGGCCTGGTATTGCTTCTTGCGATTATTCTGTCACTAGTTGCAGGCAGTTGGATATTCAAATATCCTGATATTATAAGCGCACCCATTATTATCACAACCGTTAATCCTCCTTCACCAGTGATTGCTCGCAGTAATGGAAGAATCACCGCATTTTATGTCAGCGATAAGCAATCTGTTACGGCAGGGGAATATTTGGCTGTACTTGAAAACACTTCAGATATTGAATCAATTTATAAGCTAAAAGAGCTTATACTTCTAGCTGACTCTTTAGGATCCGGAGCTTTAACCGGCGAAAAAAACACATCACCAATACTCAACCTTGGCGAATTACAACCCTATTACCTGAATTGGACAACTGCTGTGAGTAACTACGAAAGATACATTGAAATGTCTTTTAATGCAAGAAAGATCAGAGCATTACAGGAGCAGATAGTATTAACAAATTCTTATTTCGAAAAGCTTAAAAGCCAAACAAATTTACAGGCTCAAAACCTCCGGATCGCTACTATTCAATTCAGGCGCGACTCAGTGTTGTTCATACAAAAAGTTCTGCCGTCGGCTGATTTTGAGAAATCTGAAATAGGGTTAATTGGCACAAAATCAGCATTCAAAAACTCTGAAATAGCACTTTCCAATACAGATATACAGATTAATCAGCTCAAACAGCAAGTGCTTGAATTACAATTGAATGACGAAAATGATAAACAAAAGCTGTTAAACGAAATAAGCGCAACATTTAAAAACCTTTGTAGCCAATTCAATAACTGGGAGCTAAACTATGTATTGAAAAGCAGGGTTGATGGAATAGTATCTGTTGGGAAATACTGGAGCATAAACCAGAATGTAAAAGCGGGCGATCAGGTATTAAATATAATCCCTCAGTTTACTGATAAACCAGTTGGCAAGATCACACTTCCTATGGCAGGAGCAGGAAAAGTTAAAGTAGGCCAACTAGTAAATATTAAACTTACAAATTACCCATACATTGAATATGGTATGCTACATGGTACAATCAGAACCATATCAGCCGTCCCTGATCAGGGAAATTATTATGTTGAAATTGAGTTAAAGAAAGGGTTAATTACTAACTACAACAAAATGCTTCCTTTCGCGCAGGAAATGACAGGTAATGCTGAGATTATTACTGATGACATGCGGCTCCTTGAACGGCTTATTGGGCCGGTGTATTCATTAGTTAAAGAGAAGCTCTAAGATTTATAAACTGAGAATTTTAGCATTTATGAGAACCGGGATCAATATTAAAACATACACAATTAATTATTATAGGATTCATGTAATTTTCAGACTTATGAACTTTATTGATAAAAAACAAAAACTCGACTATTTGTTGGAATTGATCAAAAAAGAGCGTACCGGAAAAGCCGATAGTTTGGCAGCAAGTATATACGTTTCCGTGCCTACACTCAACCGTTATATATCAAATCTGCGCGAATTGGGCTACAGAATAGAATATAGCCGCACCCAACAAACTTACTTTTTACTCGAAGATAATCATTGATACAAAAATGATAGTTTGCTATCAGTATCTGATACTTTGAAAAGCATAAATTTGCTTTAAACTTCTAAAAATTTTAAAAGATGAAAACAAATTCAAGTAAATTAATTGGTTTAGAGAGATTTGCTGATTTTAATCTAAACACTGTAATGGGTGGTCAAACGCAATATGGCTGGCAATCAACTTATGCCAATGGCGTAGAGGTAGATGATCTGCATATAACTTATTCACCAGGTGGCTGGTCTGGTGGATATGAGGATGGATTATATGATTGTGAGTCGGGAACATTTGTTTGGGGTAGTTAGTTGTTTTATTCTACCAATCAGGTTGCTGCAAATTATATTCTTTACCGTGTAATCCAGCAACCTGATATTATATTAATTGCTTAATTTAAAACGCCATGCATTCTCTATTCCATACGATTTTTTTAATTGCTTTTCTGGGAATTGAAGCCTATGCTCAAAAAGCCACTTACATTGATTACCACAATTATGTGAATAAGGCTGAATATTATCTTTATAACCATCAAAAAATCGGACAGGCAAAGCAGTTGTATTTAAAAGCGTTTTCCATCGTTCCCGAACCTCTGCCAAAGGACTGTTATATGTTAGCCCGCTGTTATGCCATTGAAGGAGAATATGATTCCGCCTGGATATTTCTGAAAAAATCATCCAATACTACAATTGTATTTAATATGCCATCAGAAATCATCTGGCAGGACACATTTTATTTCGAGCAATTTTTGAAAATTCGGCCCGAAGTTTTATACGAGTTAAAAGAATTGGATTCAATGCATTTAAGTATTTATAATAAAGCAACTGAGCACATTAAGCAGTTTGTGGATTCATGCAGTAAGGTAGATCAGGCGAACCGAAATTGGTTCAACGAGGCTAATCCGCAAACGAGGGAAGAGGCAATGGCCAATGAATCTGTATTAAAAGAACAGGACGATATTTTACAAAGAAAACTTTTAACCTACATTCGTTTGCATGGTTATCCCGGGATACTGGCTTGCGGCACTGATATAATTACACATGTATTGGTGCATTTGAGTGCTGAAAATTATGAAAGCATTAAGGATTTATTATTTATGGAATTAGAACAAGGGAAGATAATGCCTTATGAAATCGGAATATGTGTAGATAGAAATGAATATATAGATAAAAACGTGTGCGGCCTTGTACCTTCTTCTAAAAGATGCTCCGAAACGGATTGGGATGCCATTATTAAGCGACGGTTAAAATATGGGTGCAGTATTTATTTTTCAAATAATATGAGAAACATTATAGGTAAAAAAGATGGCTGGCCTTGGGTGGGTAACTTGGTTGAAAAATAGATTTTATGATTTGGATATTTTCAAGCTCAAAAAGTGATCGCACTATTAAATCAGTTCAGGAATGGATTTTTTTAATGAATTATCAGTCCATTGTAAGCGTTCTTCACAAGGACCATATAGAAATAATAAAAATACTGGAAACACCTACTGGAAATGAGTGTATTATAACTTTAAACGGGATAAGTATAGACACTGGTAAAATTAAAAGCATATGGTTTAAAGGAGGCGGTGTTGAACTCGTTGATTTCATTAAACAATACAAGTCGAAAAGCCAATTAGTTTCTTTTCGGGATGGTATTATATATTATTTATCTGCATATTCAGCTGCTAAACTGGAGGTTGTACTACATGAATTTTCGAAAAAAAAAATACTTGGAGCAAATTTCGTTGGCAGATTCAATAAAATTAATGCGTTAGCAATAGCTAAAGATGTTGGTCTTGCTACCCCCCCGACACTCCTGACTGGAAATAAAGAAGATATTAGAGAATTTATGCAAACGTATGGTGGTATAGTCTGTAAGAGTTTAGATTTAAATTTTGATTTTTATGATGTACGAAATGAAACTTGGTTTCACTCTTATACAACCGACTTTTCAATTGAAGAAATTGAAAAATTGCCTGATAAATTTGCCCTATCAATATTTCAAAAGAAAATAGAAAAGAAATATGAAATTCGTATATTTTATTTGAACGGCAGATGCTATAGTATGGCTATTTTTTCTCAACAAAATTCCAAAACTTTGATAGATTATAGAAGATATGATAATGAACAAATGAACAGGGTAGTCCCTTATAAATTGCCTGTATCAATACAAAAATTATTAGTACACTTTATGAAAAAAGCTGATTTAAAAACAGGGTCAATTGATCTTATTAAGAGTAAAAACAATGAGTTTATTTTTTTGGAGGTAAATCCAATTGGCCAGTTTTCTTATTTATCTGGAAATTGTAACTACTATTTAGAAAAAAAAATTGCAGAATATTTAACAAATGGTTGATATGAACAATAAGATACAGGAATTTATAGATTTTGAAAAAATATCAACGGAAATTATACCCATTGATGTGTTCCGAACAGAGCAAATAACGCAAACTAAATGTGAAAAAAAGGATACTAAAATAGATAAGAATACCAATGATTCTATTTCAATCCCTTTATTTGGATATGAAACAAATGAAATCGAAGTGTTTTATAAACCTATTTCGCGGGTAATGAATCCTGACAAAATAATTAGATTCTAAAATGTATAAATTAGCTTCCAACTGTAAGGTAATTAAAGGCTATAGAAATTCAATCATAATTGATTTGCAGCATCAAAAAATGTACCGATATGATAATGAAATAATTAATTTGCTTTTTAATGATGTAAATAGTTATTTTTCAAGCGTAGAGATTGAGGGAATATTTGAAGAATTATTGAGAAATGACGTTTTTATTAATATAGATAGTGATGATTATGACAATTTCTCAAAACTTTCTCTGAAGTATGAATACCCTGCTATTATAAATAACTCTATAATCGAAATTGATACAATCAAATATGAAGTACTAAATACTATTTTTAATCAATTGAATGATTTATTATGTAAGCACATAGAGCTAAGGTTTATAGTTGAGATTGGCCTTAAAAAAATTGATTCAATACTAAAACTTTTAGATACAACCACAATTCAAACTGCGGATTTACATATAAAGTATTATTCTCGTTTACAAATTTCTGATTTGATAAATTTGAAAAAAAACAAACGAGTCCATTGGGTAGTTTTGCATTCTATGCCAGAATATGATATAAATCTTAAGCAAATAGATGGTGTTGTTTATACTACTGAAAGCCTTGATAATCACAGTTGCGGCGTTATTTCTCCATTTTATTTTTCACAACATATTAACCATTTTACAGAATCTTTAAAATTCAACACTTGTTTAAATCGTAAGATTTGCATTAATTCGAACGGAGATATTAAAAATTGCCTTGTGTTTGATCAAGTATTTGGAAATATTAAAAATACTAAACTTAAAGATGTTTTACGAGATTCTGGATTTGTAAGATTTTGGCACATAAAAAAGGATAATATTGAAACTTGCTCAAAATGTGAATTTAGACATCTTTGTACTGATTGTAGAGCATTTATTAAAGATATCCACAATATCAATTCACAACCCTCAAAGTGTTTCTATAATCCTTTTATAGGGAGATGGCCAGATGAACCTGATTATATACCTGTAGAAGAATGGAAAAAATTTAATAAAATATCTAACTCTTAGGAAATGCAGGTAGATTAATTATACATACAATGAATCGGTTGGTTGATAATTCCAGGGTTACAACTACTGGTTTAATTTATGGAAAGACTACTTCTTGGCATTCGGAAGGAAGTGGATATGTTAGTAATGAATATCAGACTTCTTTCCTAAATACAATTACTAATTTTTATCCAATTGGATTTTTTAGGAAATTCTTGGGATTTGAGACAAATCTATTAATATATCTGAATTTGGCTTGAAATACTGATGCACTGAATTTTGAAATGAAGAAAATGAATTGCAGCGATTAATTGAATAAATGAAGTATATACTACTTTCAAAAATCTCCGTAGCCAGTTCAATGCATTGGAACTTGCATCTGTATTGAAAAGCAGGGTTGATGGAATAGTATCTGTTGGGAAATACTGGAGCATAAACCAAAACATTAAATCAGGTGACCAGGTTATGACTGTTGTTCCATCAAGAAAGGATAAGCCACTTGGGAAAATAATACTTCCGATGCAGGGAGCCGGAAAAGTTAAAGTCGGACAGCAGGTAAATATTAAACTAACCAATTATCCATACATAGAATACGGTATGTTACATGGGGCTGTCAGCACAATATCATCAGTTCCTGATCAGGGCAATTATTATGTTGAAGTTAAACTGAAAAATGGACTCACAACCAACTATAATAAAATACTTCCTTTTTCGCAGGAAATGACCGGTACTGGTGAAATCATTACAGAAGATATGCGGTTGCTGGAAAGGCTCGTGCGACCTGTTTATGCTCTAGTAAAAGAGAAGTTTTAAATATTTCGATTATTGCATTTAGGAAGAACAACACATTGCTTCGCCTAAATCATTTAAAGTTTTCATATATTCAACTATCTTCATGTCAAGAATAAATTCGGAATAAAATTTCCTAATATTATGAAGCTATCTAAATTTGTTAAATCCTTATGACTTGTAATATAAAGGTCGGAAGACGAAAATCGGTAGATCGAAGAATACTCAATCAAAGATGAAAATACAAAGGGAATTTTCGATATTCACCCATCTTATTTTCGCTCCTCAGCCTTTATAAATCAATTAAAATACAATTTTTGACAGTTTTAAAAAAAAAATATACTATGTTTTTGAACATCTATTTGAAATGTATTGTATCTTTGTCTAACATAATATATTAAACATCAATGTGGAAGACCCACCTAAGCATATTTTTATTCTTAAAAATCTTTTTTCTCACTTAAAATTTTAAACCAATGAAAAAAATCCAGAATTTCTCAGAACAGGTTTTTCTTTCGATGAATGAAATGCAAGTATTAATTGGCGGGCAAAAGCAATTAATTCGAGCCACTCTCAAATCTGATTCAGAAGGTTCTTATTATCAATTAGATTATGATGATGGTTCTGTTGAATATGTAGCTCTTGATTGGTATGCATAGTAAATCCCTCTTTAAAGTATTAGGATTAACGACGTTGTTAATCATCATATCTTGTTCTCTTTCATTTGCACAAATTAGAACAGATGAAATTTGTGTTGCCAGGGGATTGTGCACTACCGTGTTTGAAGAGTTAAAAAACACATATGGCGATGATTCAATTGCGGCTCAAAGATTCATTCAAAACTATTCAATTGACAATCAAGTTACATTCAGCCAAAAACAATGGAAAGAAGCTATTCGTTATATTTATCAGAAAAAAAATAAGGAGCTGAAATGTTCATTAAAATCTTATATTCGAGAGAAGAGCCTAATAGACGACAAAAAGTTATAGCTCTTTTCTATCAGAAAATCTTATCTCTTTACTATAGAAGGCAATAAATATTGCATACAGACCTACAACCACTTCATCAAATATAGCTGGTTGTAATTTTGATTTCATTTAAAAAAGGGTTAACACGTTGTTACCCTTTTTTTTGTAAGCCTACTACATAAATACCTTTTCTGGATATCTTTAGTTGCCGCCATTTGTCACAAAAAGGCATGTCCTCTTCAGAAAGAATCGAAATTATGCATATACTGAGTATGGCAATTTAAACGCAACGATTATAACAATATCTGCCGTCCTGATCAGAGCAATTATTATGTTGAAGTTAAATTGAAAAATGGACTCACAACCAACATAATAAAATACTTCCTTTTTCGCAGGAAATGACCGGTACTGGTGAAATCATTACAGAGGATATGCGGTTGCTGGAAAGGCTCGTGCGACCTGTTTATTCAATAGTCAAGGAAAGGATGGCTGAATAGTTTTCTCATTCAACTTTCTACCGGAGTATGAAGGATTGAGTTAAGATCATGACATCTGAATGACAACTCATCCTTCTCAAAATTCCGAATTTCTCAATATTCAACAATAGTAAGATTGTTATATCCTCTCAAACACCCAGACACTCAATCTTCAACAACTGAATGACTAATGAATGACCTCCCAAACTACTCTAAATCTCTGCCTTCTCTATCAACCTTATCCCGTTCTGCCCGATTTCAATCACCCGGTTTTTATACAAACTCCCGACCGCCATTTTAAAATTTTTCTTACTGATACCAAAGGTTTCATAAATTTCATCAGCAGGACTTTTATCGGTAAGTTCCATAAACCCATCGTTGCGTTTCAGGTATTCGATAATAAGTTCAGCCGATGTTTGCGCTTTTTTATAACCGGCAGGGTAGAGGCTCAGGTCAATTTTCCCATCCTCACGTACCTTATTAATATACCCGATTATGTGTTCGCCGCGGTTCAGGGGCTGAAACACTTCGCCGGCATACAGCATTCCCCAATGGGCATTATTGATAATGGCATTAAAACCAAGCGGGCAGGGCCCATAAATAAATAATTCCACTTCATCGCCCGGTTTATAGTCAGCCGGCTGAAGTCCCAGGAACTTATCCACTTTGGCCGAGGCAGCTATCCGGCCTGTTTTTTCGTCAATGTAAACATATACAATATGCCAGCTGCCGGGTTCCATCTTCAGTTTTTGCTCCCTGAAAGGCACCAGCAGATCTTTCTGCAATCCCCAGTTAAGGAAAGCGCCAATTTCATTTACCTCAACCACTTCCAGCAGCGCAAAATCACCAACTTCACAATAGGGTTCTTCCTTGGTGGCAATAATCCGGTCTTCCGAATCAAAATAAAGGAAAACCTCAATTTCATCATCTTCCTTTAAGCGACGGGGTGCATATTTCCCCGGCAGCAGGATGTCTCCCAGTTCTTCTCCATCCAGGAAATAACCACTGCTGGTTTCACGAAGCACTTTTAATGTATTGTAACGACCTACTGTTGCCATGAAAAATGTAATTTTAATATGCCCGGCAAAGGTACATGCTTTTTACCTCTATCCCAACCAAAAAGCTTTTATTGCTTTGGCCCTCCCCAAAGCCTTTTTCTGTCGTCTCTCCATCTCTCCCGCCTTCTCTCTCTCTGTCCATCTCTCCATCTCGCCCTCTCTCCATCTCTCCCTCTCGCCGTCACGCCGTCTCTCCATCTCTCCCTCTCGCCCTCTCTCCCTCTCGCTATCTCGCCCTCTCTCCGTCCCGCCCTCTCTCCATCTCTCCATCTCTCCCTCCCGCCGTCTCTCCTTCCCTCTCTCCCTCCCGCCCTCTCTCCCTTTTACAACACTACCAAACGCATTCCCCCTCTAAAATCCGGCTTTCACCGATTTCCGCTTTACCGGCTCAACTATCTGCCGTACATTTGTTTCATCAATTCATAACACTGTAAATTTTTTAGCCATGGAATACAATTATAACAAAACCGACAACAGCGCACCTGAACATGCTCATGTAAGAGGATTTTCCGGCAAAGCCGCCGCGCTGGGCGTGCTTGTAATCGCTGCAGGCCTTCTGTTGCTTGCGCGAAACACCGGATTTCTCGATGCTTCCATCAGCCGGATTCTTTTCTCCTGGGAAATGCTGCTTATTGCCATCGGAGTAGTGAATATCTTCTGGCGCCAGTCGTTCTGGTCGGGTGTCATCCTGATAGGCATCGGCGGATTTTTCCTGCTGGTTAACTTTTACCATATGCCTTTCAGCACATGGCAGTTGTTCTTCCCGGCGCTGATTATCCTGATAGGGTTAAAAATGATATTTGGCCCTTCGAGGATGGAAAAACGCCTCGCAAAAGAACCCATCTTCAAATCTACTGTTGGCAATGATGATTTTTTCGAGGATATCGCCGTGTTCGGAGGCGGCGAACGTCGGGTGATTACTCCGAATTTAAAGGGAGGTCGTATGGTTGCCGCTTTCGGCGGTTCCAAGATTGACCTGTCACATTCAAATATTGCTTCCGGCGACAGGCCTATGATTGAAGTAGTATGTATCTTTGGAGGAACAGCACTTCTCGTACCTTCCGACTGGAATGTGAAAGTGGAGGTCTTCAATATCTTCGGGGGCTATGCCGATAAACGTATCCCTTCGCAGATTGATTACAACAAAACTTTAGTCATCAAGGGTATTACAATTTTTGGCGGCGGCGAGATCAAGAGTTTCTGATTTTCAGTACCTTTAACTCCGCGTATCTCAAAAAAGAGGATCATGCTCTGAAAAGTAATACAGGCTTGATAATCCGACTGGTTAACCCAATAAAATTACTGACACAAATTCCCGGATCACTTTGGAAAAATCCTTTTTCATTCGCAATCTCTGGATGTATTACATTGCATTTTGGGTGGCTGTTGCAGCCATCCAATTTGCGTTGCAATACGGGTTGTACGATCAGGATTTAACTGTGGCAGCTACCGATTGCCTGGTTTCGAATTTTATATTTGCCCTGCTGGGTGTAGGCCTGTGGTTTATGATCCGGTTTTCGAGCAAACAGGTAAGCGGCTTTGTGCGGAATGTTGTTTATCATCTTGCCGGTTGTGCTTTTACCATTGTGTTGTGGCAGATATTATCCTATGCCGTGCTCCGCACATTATTCAGCAGCAACGAAGTTTATATGAAGTTCCTGGTTACATCCATGATTGTGCGGGTGTTAACCGGGGTGCTGATTTACTTCCTGCTCATCTCCATCGATTACCTTGTGCTGAGTTTCGAAGAAATGCAGGAAAGAGCCGAACACGAAACCGCCCTTTCGGCCATGCTGCGCGATGCCGAACTTGCCATGCTGCGTTCGCAGATCAGGCCACATTTCCTTTTCAACAGCTTAAATTCGGTGAGTGCCCTCACGCTTACCAATCCAGCGGCTGCCCAGGATATGATTATTAAACTTTCGGAGTTTATGCGGCACTCACTAAGCCTGGGCGCCGAAACCATGAACACACTGAATGATGAATTATACCATGCCTCGTTATATCTCGAGATAGAAAAAGTCCGTTTCCCCGAAAGACTCGAAGTGGAAAAACAAATCGATCCGGCCTGCGGCGAAATGATGCTTCCGGCTATGATCCTTCAGCCTTTGCTCGAGAATGCCGTTAAACATGGCGTTAACACCATGCTTACTTCCTGCAAAGTAAAACTGACTGCAACCTGCCACGAAAAGGCCCTGGGAATTTCGATCAGCAATAATTTTGATCCTGATGCTGTTCCCCGCAAAGGAACCGGCACCGGTCTCAGCAATGTGCAGAAACGTATGGCCGCCATTTATGGCCGCAACGACCTTTTTACATCCAAAGCCACCAATAATGTTTTCGAGGTAAGGCTGCAAATCCCTGTACAAAAAAGTAAAGTAAAAGAATAAGCTGGCTGCCGGGATTCCAACCGAGCATCAGATCAAAAAACAAATAGGAATACCAGGCTTTCAGAACCTGAAAGAAATACACTCAGCAAATCAATATATTAAAAACACAAAAGTCCAATCTATGAAGCCTGTTTCTGCCATTATTATCGACGACGAACCCCTGGCACGAGATATAGTGAAACGTTATGCCTCAACTGTTGAAGGATTAAATATTGTTGCCGAATGCGGTGATGGTTTCGAAGCACTCAGGCAGATACAAACCCTGAAACCCGACCTTCTTTTCCTCGACATACAGATGCCAAAGCTGGATGGGTTCGAGCTGCTGGAAGTGCTCGAATATAACCCCGCCATTATTTTTGCCACGGCATTCGATCAGTTTGCCATCAAAGCATTCGAGATGAATGCGATTGATTACCTGCTCAAGCCCTTTTCGAAGGACCGGTTCGAAAGTGCGGTGCAGAAGGCATTGCAGCGTATAGCCGCTGAAAAAAGTAACAGCACTCACACCTTGGAGACGCTGAAGGAAAGTGTGCAGGAATCACGCGGAACGCTCGACAGGATTGTGACCCGCCTGG
>CALCJE010000002.1 GCA_937965665.1 uncultured Bacteroidales bacterium | reverse complement strand
AAACATGAGGTTGGCGGTATTGAGGGTGCGCAGGTCTTCGGTGTTAAACTCGAAACCAAACTGGGTTGAATCGCCTTTGAAAAGGATCAGAGGAAGCGTGTCAAAAGTTTTATAATCTTTAAGCTGGACTGACCATATGCGTCCGCCACGCGATGATATTTTAAGTTTCATCAGGTCGCTTTCGAGTGTATAAAATTTCTCCTCGCTACGGGGTGCAATGCCAAAACTACTGTTCGACGAATCGGCACCGGCAACTACGGCACCGGCAGGATTAGCTTTTACCGCCGAATCAGCTGCTGCTTTAGCTGCCATTTCAGCCATAACAGCCTGCAATGAATCAGCGCGTTGTACCTGGCTGATGGAATCGGCCTTTCTTTTGGCGGCAGCCATTTCTTCTTTCGATGGAGTCATCCACAGGCTGTAGCCAATCAACAATCCAACAATGATTACCAGTCCAATTATATTATTCTTAGTCATTTATTGAGTTATATGTATTTGATTATTTATCTCAGTAACTTTTTTAGCACAAAAACACATTGAATTTCAATATCTTACCATCAATGGTGTAATTTTGGGGAGCGCAAAGATACAAAATGTTGATTAAGAAATTATACTTTGCAAAGCCGGCTTCATGCAATACCCTAACTCCCGGCTCAATAACAATTCAGGCTACGGGAATAAATCAGCTATTTGATCTGCAGTTTTTTGTGCTGGATAGCGGCTTTTACAAAATCAACAAAGAGCGGATGCGGTGCTGCAACCGTGCTTTTGTACTCGGGATGGAACTGCACCCCGATAAACCACGGATGATCTTTAAGTTCAATAATTTCAACAAGGTTATTCTGCTTATTCATACCGGTAGCAATCATTCCGGCTTTTTCGTATGCTTCGAGGTATTTGTTATTAAACTCAAAACGATGCCTGTGCCGTTCGCTGATTTCGGCCGCCTGGTACACGTTCATAATCTTTGATCCGGGTTTCAGCGAACAGGGATACAAGCCCAGCCGCATAGTTCCGCCTTTTTTATCTACATTTTTCTGTTCCTCCATTATATCAATAACCGGGAATTCAGTGGAAGGATTCATTTCGGTTGAATGGGCATCTTTATAACCCAGAACATTACGTCCGAATTCGATTACAGCGCACTGCATCCCAAGACAGATGCCCAGGAAAGGAATTTTGTTTTCGCGTGCAAAGCGGATGGCAATTATTTTACCGTCAATACCACGTTCGCCAAAACCGGGCGCTACCAGTATGGCATCCAGGTCTTTTAGCAAATGCTTCGAAGTACTGTCGTTAATTGATTCGGAATGAATCATGCGCAGGTTCACTTTATACTGGTTAGCAGCACCTGCATGAATAAACGACTCGGTTATTGATTTATAAGCATCGCGCAGCTCAACATATTTTCCGACAAGCCCGATTTGTACTTCACCAAGCGGATTTTTCAGCATGCGGACAAATTCTTCCCAGCGTTTCAAATCGGGTTGCTTGCGGATAGGAACCTGCATTTTTTCAAGAACTACCTGGTCGAGGCGCTCTTCACGCATGAGCAACGGAACATCGTATATGGTTTCAACATCAACCGATTCAATAACAGCCGAAGGATTTACATTACAGAATAACGCAATTTTATTCCTGATCGACTGGTTTAAATGTTTTTCGGTGCGACAAACAATAACATCGGGTTGAACTCCCGATTCGAGCAACATTTTTACCGAATGCTGTGTTGGCTTTGTTTTTAGCTCGCCCGACGAAGCCAGGTAAGGCACCAGGGTGAGGTGGATGACCAGGCAGCGGTTGCCGAGTTCCCATTTCATCTGTCGCACTGCTTCAATATAGGGCAGAGATTCAATGTCGCCAACGGTTCCGCCGATTTCGGTAATAACAAAATCGTAATTACCACTCGAGCCTAACAGCTGAACCCGGTTTTTAATTTCGTCGGTAATGTGCGGAATCACCTGAACCGTTTCGCCCAGGTAATCGCCACGGCGTTCCTTGTCGATAACAGTTTGGTAAATACGGCCGGTTGTTACATTGTTGGCCTGCGATGTACGCACATTGGTAAAACGTTCGTAGTGACCCAGGTCGAGATCGGTTTCAGCACCATCGTCGGTAACAAAACACTCACCGTGTTCATAAGGATTCAATGTGCCCGGATCGATGTTAATGTAAGGATCGAGTTTCTGTATGGCCACCCTGAATCCGCGCGATAGCAAAAGTTTGGCCAGTGACGAACTGATGATTCCTTTACCTAATGACGAGGCTACTCCCCCGGTTGTGAAAATATACTTTGTTTCAGCCATGATAGTTTGGTATATACGATTTGAACCTGACCACTCACAAAAAAATAAATTGCATATCGGTAAACTGCGTTTCCGATAAAACAATTTTATGAATTACAAGATCAGGAATTTAAAACGTGTGCAAAATTACAAATCCCTGTCTTAATTCCTCGAAAATAAATAAAAAAAAAGCCTGGTCGAAGCCAGGCAGAAATATGATGTAAATTCCCGTTATCCGGCAAACTTATAAGTGCTGATTTCGAAACATTCAACAACAACGTTTTTAATTTCATTCCACGAACAAGGTTTGGCAATAAATGCGTTCATTCCCGATTCAGCGCATTCGGTCCGCATCTGGTCGTCAGCATAAGCGGTAAGCGCAACAATGGGTATTTCACTGTTAAAAACACGTATAAACCGGGTGGCTTCGATGCCATCGAGCACAGGCATATCGATGTCCATAAGTATTACATCGAAGGTAGTATTCCTGCATGCCTCTGCTGCAAGTAAGCCATTTTCAACAATTAAACATTCCCATCCGAGCTTGCTCATGTACTTGCTCATGAGCTGCTGATTCATGGGATTATCTTCGGCAATAAGTATTTTCATTGTGTTTTTAAGATAGAATGGGGGTTTCTTCCTCTATTGCTTAATCACTATTTTCGTAAAAGGTAATACACAAAAATTAAAATTAACCTGATTTATTTTTTACCTTATGAGCAATTGGCTGGTAACCCGCAAATTATAACGGATTTTTTTTTCACATGAGAAGGCCAAATTACCGGATATCGTGGCGTCAGGGTACTGGATCAGCAAAAAAAACTGCTGCAAAGCGGTACCTTGCAGCAGCATCTTGAATACAATTATTTTCCTCCGGCAAGCAGAAAACCCTTTCGGCTACTCACCCAGGTACGATTTGAGCAATTTACTTCTCGAGTTGTGTTTGAGCCTGCGGATGGCTTTTTCTTTGATCTGCCTTACGCGCTCCCGGGTGAGATCGAATTTAAGTGCTATTTCCTCGAGCGTTAAACCATGGGGAACCCCGATTCCATAGTAAAGATTTATAACATCGCGCTCCTTTTCGGTAAGTGTTGACAAGGAACGCTGGATTTCGAGCGAAAGCGATTCGCGCATTAAACCGGCATCGGTAAACGGGCTGTCTTCATCCACAAAAACATCAATAAACCGTGTATCCTCATCATCAACCAGCGGTGCATCCATCGAAACATAACGGGTAGTTATTTTCATGGCAGCATCAATCTTATACCCCGGAATTTCGAGCGCTTCGGCAATTTCCTCAGCCGAAGGGGGGCGCTCGTACATTTGTTCGAGACGTGAAGTTTCCTTCTTGATTTTATTGAGCGAACCTACCTGGTTAAGCGGCAAACGAACAATACGCGACTGTTCGGCCAACGCCTGCAGTATGGATTGCCTGATCCACCACACAGCATAGGATATAAATTTGAAACCACGGGTTTCGTCGAAACGGGCGGCAGCCTTAATAAGCCCTACATTACCTTCGTTAATCAGGTCGGGCAGGCTGAGCCCCTGGTTCTGGTATTGCTTTGCTACCGATACTACGAAGCGGAGATTGGCCAGGCAAAGTTTCTCTAATGCTTTCTGGTCTCCTCCCCTAATCCGTCGTGCCAGCTCCACCTCTTCATCCGCCGTGATCAGCGCCTCTTTCCCGATATCCTGAAGATATTTATCGAGCGAGGCTGTTTCGCGGTTGGTTATGGATTTGGTTATTTTTAATTGTCTCATGACTTTGTTACGTTTACATGCAACTAAGCTGCACAGCACACCTGTGCAGCTTAGTTCAGAAGATTTTGTTCTTTCCGGAAACCGGAACTCTAATCTCTTGACTTATTAACTTAACAATCCAGCGCCGGGTTTGTTTTCAGGCATTCCCACACCTAGTATGTTATTTTCAGGCAGTTCAGGATTAGTTGATTCCGAAGCCATAATAGGCCCTGACTTTATTGGGATAAACGCCTTCGAGTAAAATTCCACCATTTTTGTTGGACAGGATTTTGCCCAGGTCGTCGAGGTTCCGGATCGGCTTTTTATCAATTTCAGTGATTACATATCCTTCGCGTACTCCCGCATTGCGAAGCAGTCCATCGCTGAGTTCAGTAACCTGAACACCATGGTCAATGCCCAGCTTGCGCAATACTTCCTGCGGGGCAACCTGAATTTTTGCACCCAGCATCGGCATTATATCTTTTGCTTCGGTCTTAACCAGGCTTGTGGTTCCGGCACGGTTGAGCAGTGTAACATTAAAATTCTTGTCGGTACCTTTGCGGCTAACACCAACCACTATTTTTTCGCCCGGGCGGTAACGGCTTACCTGCTCAAGTAATTCGGAAGTGCTGTTCACAGTCATTTTATTAACTGAAGTAATCACATCACCCCTTACAATACCGGCTTCTTTGGCAGCACTTCCGTCATTTACCTCCTGCACAAAAACACCCCGAAGCTCTTTAATACCCTGCTCTTCAGCTAATTTACTGTCAATTTCACGAATGCTTACACCCAGGAATGCGCGTTGTACTTCGCGGAAATCAATAAGGTCGGAAACTACTTTTTTCACAATATTTACAGGAATGGCGAAGGAATATCCGGCATAAAACCCGTTGCCACTGGCAATAGCTGCATTAATACCCACCAGTTCGCCACGTGTATTTACCAGGGCACCTCCACTGTTACCGCGATTTACGGCGGCATCAGTTTGTATAAATGACTCTATTGAGGTATTATCGGGAGTTCCTAGTATATTGATATTACGCGCTTTGGCACTTACAATACCTGCAGTTACCGTGCTGGTAAGATTAAACGGGTTACCCACGGCAAGAACCCATTCGCCAATCTGAAGATCGTCGGAATTGCCGTAATTCAGGAAAGGAAGGTTGGTTTCCTTGATTTTCACAACGGCAAGGTCGGTAGATGGATCGGTACCAACAACAGTTCCTTCATAGGAGCGTTTATCGTTGAGAACAATTTCTATTTTGGTGGCATCCTGCACAACGTGGTTGTTGGTAACAATATATCCGTCGGGCGAAATAATTACCCCTGAACCTGCACCTTGCAGCGGGCCTTGCTGATAAGGACTATCGCCAAAGAAATCGTGAAAATTAAAGAAATTGTCGTACATGCTGTTTTTACGGGCATATTCGGTTTTAACATGAACAACGGCATGTATAGATGTATTTGCAGCTGCAGTAAAATCAGGATTGGTTGATGGTATCCCTGTAAGACTTGTAAATTGAACAGGTGTCGACTGCTGAGGTACTCCCTTTAAACTACTGCCACTTTTCTGGATAAGTGCAAATGCGCCCAGAGAAATTAATCCACCTAAAACAGCCACTACTAAATAACCAGCGTACTTTTTCATTTTTCGTTCGTTTTTGATTATGAATTTCTAGTTCTACATCGGATTACTCCGCGTTTTGGAGTAATTTTGAAATAATAACGCAATGATAATACCAATAGTTTTTGAGTCTTGTTAATTAATGTTAAGGATTTTTAAAATGTCTTAAACAAAGCTTTCTACTTTAATTATATATCACTGATTATCTTAATTTTAACAAATTGAAAAACCCGGCTTATTGTACTCGTAAGTACCTGGGCAGAACTGTTGAATCTTAAAAAATGACACATTCAAAAATGCATCTGACAAATTGACAAGGATTATACTAAATTTGTTACCGATATGACGATACAATTCAGCAAATACGAAGGAGCCGGCAACGATTTTATAATGATCGATGACCGGAAGCTGCAGTTTCCTGCCAACGCACAGCTGATCAGCAAATTATGCGACAGACATTTTGGCATTGGTGCCGATGGAATTTTACTGGTTCAGCACAGCGAAGGCTATGATTTCGGGATGAATTATTTTAACTCCGATGGTAGTCATGCCACTTTTTGCGGCAATGGCGGAAGGTGCATCACTGCTTTTGCACATCAGAAAGGGATTGCAGGTAACACATGTCGTTTCCTGGCAGCCGACGGGATTCACCAGGCCCGGATAACTGAAAACACGGGAAATGTGATGATTGTTGAACTTGGCATGCTTGATCCTGTGTTGTACAGCATGGATAAAAACTACTATTACCTGAATACAGGTACGTATCACGTAGTGAAATTTGTTGATAATCCCGATGATATCGACATTATTGAAGCTGGACGCGAATTAAGGTTCGATGCCCGTTTCGAGCCCCATGGCACCAATGTAAACTTTGCCAAATTACTGAAAAACGAATTGTATGTCCGCACGTACGAGAAAGGTGTTGAAAACGAAACACTTTCGTGCGGCACAGGCGTAACAGCCTCAGCCATTGCAGCTTCACTCAAATATGGTGGTACTTCTTTTTATGTGAATACAGCCGGGGGAAGGCTATTTGTAAATTTTACACGTACCGGCGATACCATTAAAAATGTAAAACTTACCGGGCCGGCAAAACTTGTTTTTGAAGGCACCATCGAAATTTAACAGGAATGACCGGACCAAACTTACAACTCAGGGCTACAGAACCTGCTGATATTGATATCATTTTCCGTTGGGAAAACGATACCCGAATCTGGCATTTGGGCAATACCCTGGCTCCTTATTCGAGGTTTGCAATTGAGCAGTTTGTTCTGAATACCGATAACGATATTTTCTCGACCAGGCAATTACGCCTGATGATTGACTGGCATACGGCTCCTGAAAAAAACACAACCATTGGCAGCATCGATCTGTATGATTTTGATCCACAGAACAAAAGAGCAGGCATAGGTATACTGATTGACGAACCATTCCGGCGGCACGGATTTGCACTGGAGAGCCTGAAATTGCTGGTTGATTATTGTTTCAATACGCTGAATCTTCACCAGGTCTACTGTACCATTGAGGAAACCAACACCGAAAGCATCAAGCTTTTTACCAAAGCAGGATTTACCGGTTGCGGAATCCGCAGGGAATGGCTTTACCGGGGCGGGAATTGGATAAACGAACTTGCTTTTCAGCTGATAAATACTGAATAGAAGCAATAATGTTTATTCATAAACCTGGTTTCAGAAAATGATTGAACTTATCTGATCCGGGTGCAAATAACATCATCAATTATTAAATGAATTGACAACATGGCAGACAAAGTATCAAAACCTACAAAAAACGACAAACAACCTTCGGGCCGCAGGCAAATACTGATAACTATTCTTATTGTGTTTGTTACCGGGCTGTTGCTTACCGGGTATTACGGTTACCGCCTGGTATACAAGCCTAATGTATGGCTGAACGGACAGCCTTCGGTGGCTATAAATATTCCTACTGGCTCAACCTGGGATGATGTTAAAAAGATACTCTATAAAAACGGAACTATTGCCAACACCTCAACATTTGAGCATCTGGCTTCCATCATGAAATACCCCGCTCATATTAAATCGGGCCACTATTTACTGAAGGAAGGGATGAGTAACAGGCAGATCATAACCAAACTCAGGGCCAGGCAGCAGGATCCGGTTAAATTGGTTTTCAATAACATACGCATAAAAACAGAACTGGCAGGACACATTGCCGAACAGCTTGAATTCGACTCAGTTACATTGCTGAATTTACTGAACAACCCGGATTATGTTAAAAAATTCGGCTTTACAACTGAAAATATTATCAGCATGTTTATCCCGAATACTTACGAGGTATATTGGGATATTACTGCCGAAAAGTTCATGGAGCGCATGAACAAGGAGTATACCAGCTTTTGGACAGAAAAGCGTAAAGCCAGGCTCAAGGCCATCGGGCTTACCGAGTTGCAGGCTATAACCCTTGCATCCATTGTGGAAAAGGAATCGAATAAAAATGACGAAAAACCTGATATTGCCGGTGTTTATATGAATCGCTACAAGCAAGGCTGGCTTTTACAGGCCGATCCTACACTGGTATATGCCATGGGCGATTTCACAATAAAAAGGGTTTTGAATGCGTATAAAAACATTGATTCGCCATACAATACCTATAAATATGCAGGCTTGCCGCCCGGGCCCATTTGCCTGCCATCCATTTCATCCATCGATGCTGTTTTGAATTACCGCCAGCATAATTACATGTATTTCTGCGCCAGGGAAGATTTTTCGGGCTATCATAATTTTGCGGTAACCATGAATGAGCACCTCGTTAATGCTGCCAGGTACCAGCAGGCGCTCGACAAGCAGGGAATTATGAAATAAAATTTCACAGAAAGGTAAGTTTACAGCTATATTCCGACATTTTGTGCTGAACCGCCATACCATATTTGTTTTACTATTATTGCTGATTGTATCGGGCATGGCAAATCACGTTGTTGCACAACATGAATATCCGGCCACCCAAACTGATTCACTGAACCGCAAAAGGCTTAACCTTGTAGTTGCAACAAGCGCTGTAGTATATACCTGCACCATGGCCGGGCTTTATAATTTATGGTATAAAGATTACCCGCAATCGGCGTTTCACTTGTTTAACGACAACGGCGAGTGGCTGCAGATGGACAAATGTGCTCATACAACAGCATCATACAATCTTGGGCTGATAGGGTATTCGTCGCTGCGATGGGCCGGAGTCCCTGAAAAAAAAGCAATATGGTTCGGGGGAATGACAGGGCTGGTATGCCTTACATCCATTGAAATTATGGATGGCTTTTCGGAGCAATGGGGATTTTCGACAGGCGATATGATTGCCAACACAGCAGGTACTGCTTTGTTTATCGGGCAACAACTGGGCTGGCACGAGCAGAAATTTGTTTTGAAGTATTCATTCCACAGTTCGCCTTATGCCCAGTATAATCCCAAACTGCTGGGCAGCACAACGCTGCAACATATGGTAAAAGATTACAACGGGCAAACCTACTGGCTTTCGGCCAATATCAGCAGCCTGGGATTGCAGCACACGCGTTTCCCGAAATGGCTGAACGTTGCTGCCGGTTATGGAGCAGAAGGAATGACAGGGGCCACAAATAATCCTTCGGAAATTGATGGTGTTCCAGTGCCTTACAGCGAACGGTACCGGCAATTTTACCTTGCTGCCGATATCGACCTGAGCCGCATCCCGGTTAAATCAAAAACACTTAAGCTCGTTTTAAATACCATTGGGTTTATTAAAATCCCTATGCCAACTATTGAATTTAACAAAAACGGGGTGAAGTTTCATCCGCTATATTTTTGAGAAAAATTTTAAATCAACAAATATAATCCTAATGAAAAAGAACATTTTATTAACCGCTTTCATTCTATTTTCAATTACCCTCTTTGGACAAACAAAAAACAGAGACAAAAATTTCAATCTTGGTGTTGCCGCTTTTCAGGCAGGCGATTACGAGAATGCCCTTACCTTTTTCACTGCATCCTTAAAAGAAAAATGGTCGACCAACTGCATGGTTAACAGGGCAATAACCTACTATTACCTGGGCGATACGTGTAAATTCTGTGATGATTTAAATATAGCTTACAAATTTGGCGACACCACAGCGGCTAAGCTTTATAAGGAGAATTGCGGTACTTCGAAAATAGTTTACAATATCCCGGAGTCGATTAAAAAAGAGTATCAGGGGGCAGAATACATAGAAATTATCAATCATAAATGTTATGACGACAGTACAGCCATACTATTTTACAAAGATAAAGGTAAAACCATGTCGGAAGATATTTCATCTTCATATGCTGATGTTTATACAATAGTTGAAGTGATGCCAGAATTTCCGGGTGGTGATGAAGCGCTTAAAGAATTTATAGCAAAAAACAAGGTATACCCTGATAAAGCTGTAGAAAATGATATTCAGGGAACTGTTTATGTGCAATTTATTGTTAATAAAAATGGCAACATTCGGAGAGCATTAGTGCTTCGGGGAATTGGCGGAGGCTGTGATGAAGAGGCCATACGCGTTGTAAAATCAATGCCGAACTGGAAACCTGGTACACAAAACGGTAAACCTGTGAATGTAAAAATTAATCTGACTATAGACTATAATATCAGTGTATACAAAAAAAAAGGAAACCACAAATAATATCGTAACATTAATAAATTCACAAAACCGATTAGCAATTTATGAATATCAAAACAAAAAAACAAATATTTACCCTGCTGTTATATTTCACTTTTTTAACAGTATGCTTTGGGCAGGCAGGTTCCTATAAGTTGAATTATGATAAAGCCACGCAGGCAGCAAATGCGGGAAAGTATCCGGAGGCAATCAGGTTTTATACGCTTTCCATCGATGAGCACGCTACTGCGGATGCATATTTCGACAGGTCATCAGTGTACGATTTGCTGAAAGATAGCTGTAACGCATGCAAGGATTTATTAAGTGCTGCAGAACTTGGCGACAACGAGGCAGGAAGCCTTTACCATAAAAAGTGTACCCGAACAAATATAGTGAGTAAAATACCTGACTCATTAAAAGTCAGATTTCATAAGATTGTACAGGTAACCTACCATTATAAAACCTGCAGCCCTGACTATTACAGGGATATTGTTTTCACGGATAAGAACAAAAGTGAATGCACCGAAACAACCTTTTATGGTAAGGATTCCGTTTATTCATACATTTCAACCTATCCAGAATTTACTGGTGGAGAAAAAGCGAGGAATCGTTTCCTGGCCGACAATTTAAAATATCCGGGCCTCGCAGCAAGAGACAAGATACAGGGAATAGTTTACCTTTCTTTTGTTGTACAAGAAGATGGATCAGTAAAAGATATAAAAGTACTCCGCGGTATTGGTGGTGGCTGCGACGAAGAAGCTGTCAGAGTTGTTAAACTAATGCCAAAGTGGAAACCCGGTACACAAAACGGAGTACCTGTGAATGTACAGTTTTATATGCCAATTGATTTCAGGCTTTGAAACA
This sequence comes from uncultured Bacteroidales bacterium, assembly GCA_937965665.1. GTDB lineage: Bacteria > Bacteroidota > Bacteroidia > Bacteroidales > UBA4417 > UBA4417. Next base: position 11,890 of record CALCJE010000002.1, on the reverse strand, counting down.
CCTGTTTTCCCCAAAAAGCGAAAGTAGTTAACCATTTTATGGATGAATATTTCTTTCAATATAGAATATCGTCACATTACAAAGCAGCTTTTCCAAATAGTTAAAAATACTTTCGACTCTACAAATAATAAAACAGGTTTGTAAGCCAGATCCTACATGAAATAATCCAACAATATAATAATACACAAATACCTCATTGCTATGAAAACTTCGTTATTAGTAACCTTTCTATTCCTGGTTTCATTTTCAGTCTTCTGCCAATCCCGGGAGAAAGACAATAACTTTGACAAAGGAGTCAAAGCTTTCCAATCCGAAAATTATATCGATGCCATTAACTTTTTCACCAATTCCATTAATGATTCGTCTACATCAAATTCCTATTTTAACAGGGCTGTATCTTACTACTATTTAGGCGATAGCTGTAATTTCTGTGCCGATTTAAAAAAAGCATCGGATCTGGGTCATGCTGATGCACCAAAGCTTTACGACGAGAATTGTTTCTTAAAAGTTGTAAATATTTTACCTGATTCAATAAAACTAAAGCATCCGGATGCGGATCATCTGGAAATCAACTATGAAAAATGTACTCACACCAGTACCACTTCTGTTATTTACAAAAAAGGAGACAAAACATGGTCAGGAGGGATTGAGGAACTGAAGGGGGAAATATTTAGTATTGTCGAATCAATGCCTCAATACCCCGGAGGAGAGAATGAGAGAAATAAACTGCTTGCAATGAATATTATTTATCCTGCAAAAGCATTACAATATGGGATTCAAGGTACAGTGTATGTTTCCTTTATTGTTGAAAAAGACGGTTCTGTGTCTAATGTAAAGGTATTAAGAGGAATTGGTGGAGGTTGCGATGAAGAATCGGTTCGGGTGGTAAAACTAATGCCCAAATGGATACCCGGAACACAGGCAGGAAAACCGGTAAGAGTGTTATTCAATATGCCGATTTATTACCGGCTTCAGGGAGCTAGTTTTCCAGAACAAAAAAAATAAATTTTGCTTACACGTTAAACCTGATATTCAGCAAATCGCCATCGCAAACCACATAGTTTTTGCCCTCTATGGCCAGTTTGCCGGCTTCCTTGCAGGCGTGCTCCGATTTTAAAGCAATAAAATCATTGTATTTAATTACTTCGGCACGTATAAAACCGCGTTCGAGGTCGCTGTGTATTACACCCGCAGCCTGCGGGGCAGTCATTCCGCGGTGTATGGTCCAGGCACGGTTTTCCTTTACTCCAATGGTGAAAAACGACATTAAATTAAGCAGCTTGTAAGCCGACTGTACTACTTTGTTAACGCCCGGCTCAGTGAGGCCGGCATCGGCTAAAAATATATCCCGGTCTTCCTGGCTTTCGAGTTCAGCTATTTCGGCTTCAAGTTCGGCTGCAATTACCAATACCTCAGCATTTTCATCTTTTACTGATTCCATAAGTGCAGCTGAGTATGCATTCCCGGTGGCTGCCGAAGCATCGTCAACATTACAAACATAAATTACCGGTTTGTCAGTAATAAGATACATATCGGCAATATGTTTGCGATCGTCGTCCGAAACAGGTGCAGTACGTGCCGGTTTAAAATCTTCGAGATGCGCTTTGTACACCTGTAAAATCTCCATGGTTTTTTTTGCATCCTTGTCGCCGACTTTCAGCAGTTTGTCTGTACGGAGTATTTTACGCTCAACCATACTCAGGTCGCGGATACAAAGTTCGAGGTCTACAATTTCCTTGTCGCGAACCGGGTTTACCGAGCCTTCGATATGCGGCACAGTATCGCTGTCGAAACAACGGATAACATGAATCAGGGCATCGGTTTGCTGTATTTCGGCCAGGAATTTTCCCGAAGAACTTTCGGCTTGTCCCGATCCTTTTGTCAGCCCCGGAATATCCACCAGGTCAACTGTAGCATGCACAACCTTCTGAGCCGGCAAAAGCGTGTTCAAAACATAAAGCCTGCTATCGGGAACGTTGATCTGCCCGATGTGCGACTTCTGCACACCAGCCTGGTTGTGGATTTTGGTATTTGCTACACAATTGAAAAGGGTGGTTTTGCCGGTATTGGACAAACCTATGATTCCGCACTTTAATGCCATTGTACTGTTTTTTTTTGAGGCGCAAAGGTAGTGACAAGTAGGTTTAAAAAAAAGGAGTAAAAGCGGATTTGGGAATTGCTGAATTGCCAGGTAATTTGTTCAGCACCAAACATTTAATGCAGCAGCCGTATTTTGAACTCGTCTTCATAGTATTTAAAATACCAGAAAAGCACACGGTTTACTTCAATTCCATAATCAATAGAATTATCGTACACAATTGAATTATCAATGATTTTGGGATAGAGGTTTCGGATATAATAATCGTTCCAGTTCGATACTCCGACCTGATTTTTAGAACGGTAATAGGAATTGCTGTAATCTTTAGCCTTGGAGAAATGTATCAGGTACCAGTGATCGAACTCGGGATCAATCACAATAATTTCGTATTCGGTACTGTCGGTTTTTATTACCGGAGGCTTGGCTGTTGCTGCAACCCGATGTGATGGCGCACATGACCAGGCAACCAGGAGGACAAAAACAGCGATGATCAGATTTTTCATGGCGATGGTATTTAGGTGGAACAAAATAACCGGACAACAGGAAAACCCGTAGTACAAATCGCACAAATTATGTGCCGCAATAATCCGGCCTGAAGAATATTATCGGTCATAACTGTTTAAATTTCAATACAAAAGCACAAAAAAACTTTTTCTATTGTTACCGGCAGTGAATGTTTGTTTCCGGAACAAAGAATGCCTGGTTTAATTAATAATAGTAAAGGTAATTAACCTTCGAAGAGTTTACCTTGTGTAGCAATTTTATTTTTGATGGTGGCAACCTCATTTTGCAGTGCGGCAAGGGCGCCGGCCATCTGGTTCATCGGGAGATTGGGTTCCGGAAGCTCGGAGCTGATATAATGTACAAAGCGCCACACCTCGCGAAGATCTTTTAAATCAACGGAATACGATTCGTACAGCGGGTTAAGTGAATGCAATATCAGCCGGCTTTCAGCTTTCAGGCGGTTTTCGACCACTTTAAACATAATTCCATCGTTCAGCGTAAGGATAATATAAGCCTGCTGGTCGCGGATCATATCCCAGTTTTGCACAAATTCGCCGGTTACCCACGATTTATCGGGTATTGGCAGCATTGAGTCGCCCGATATCTGGAATGTACGGTATTTTTTATCGGCCGAAAGAAATGGAAGCTGAAACGTAGGCAGCACCTTTATATACTCCGGATCGGCAAACCCCGTGCGGTACCCGGCCGAAGCTTTCTGGTTTATTACCTCAATGTTTTCCTTGTTTTTACTGTCGACAGTAGTGGTAAGTACCCGCAGGTTACCGCCGGTGATAAAAATATCGTATCCATGTTCCAGCTGGTACAGTTCGCTTTCGCGAAGCGTGCTCAGATCAACGGAGAGAAGTGTATCCACCGATATTTTGAAATATTTCGACAATGCCAGCAGGGCTTCTATACCCGGCTCGGCAATGCCGTTTTCGTACCCGCTCAGGGTGGAGCGTTTCATATTCAGCGCAACGGCTATGTCGTCCTGAGTGCGGCCGCGCCTTTTGCGCAGCAGTTTAATGTTTTGTCCGAAGATTGGTTCCATACTTTATTTTTTTTAACTCACCCCTGCCCCTCTCTCACCTCATCCGCCGCCGGAGGCGGACACCTTCTCCTCAAGGAGAAGGAAAAAGGTATTTCTGCTTTAAGAAAGAGAGAGTTGAAGATGAGGACATTAGTATTTAAGAGCAATTGGTTAAAAGAACTCACCCCTGCCCCTCTCTTTGAAGGAAAGAGAGGGGTGAAGACGAGGACATTTGCGTTTAAGAACATCAGTAATCAAGGTTTTGACAGATTAAACTGAACGGTAATCGTGATCGGAGCGTCACCCCCTCTTTTCGTGAAGAGAGGGGGCCGGGGGGTGAGTTTTGAGGAACATCCGCCGGATTTTCTCTTTAAGCTCCTCTACAAAAGCGGTCTCTTCATTTTTTATTCTCAGAACTCGTAATCCCAATTCACCTAAAACTGAGGTCCGCCACAGATCATACTCTTTTTGCGAGTCATGAATCTCTCCATCAATTTCAAGTATCAGCTTTTCTTCTGCACAATAAAAATCAGCAATAAAAAACTGAAAAGAATCAAATGAATTTTCATAGATTATCTTATGTTGCCTCAGGAACTTCTTCTCATCAATCCTCCTGTTCCTGACTAACTCCCAAACAATCCTTTCAGCCTCTGTCATATTTTTACGGTTCTCCCGGCAAATGGCGACAACAAATTTCTTTCGAGAATCAGGTTTCATAATGTTAATTTTAAAAAGAACTCACCCCTGCCCCTCTCTTTGAAGGAAAGAGAGGGGTGAAGACGAGTACATTAGTGTTTAAGAGCATCAGTAATCAAGGTTGTGACAGATTAATTTGAACGGTAATCGTGATCGGAGCGTCACCCCCTCTCTTCGTGAAGAGAGGGGGCCGGGGGGTGAGTTCCTGTAAAATTTTTCTCCCTTTTCCCCTCTCAAACTATCCACCTTTCAAAAATTATGATTATATTGTAGTCGCAATTTTGATTAATTTTTAATCAAAATTAATACATTTTTATTAATAATGTACAACGAACTAAAAATAATTTCACCACAGGGGTTTCCTGACGCGCTCCGCCGCACAGGCCGCACCATTGTGCATATGGACCTGGACACATTTTTTGTAGCCGTAGAACGGCTAATGAACAGCAAACTGGTAGGAAAACCTGTGATTGTAGGTGGTTTTTCGGACCGCAGCGTGGTATCAAGTTGTAGTTACGAAGCACGTAAGTTTGGGGTTCACTCGGCCATGCCCATGAAAATGGCCCGCATGCTCTGCCCCGATGCCGTAGTGGTACGCGGCGATATGGAGCAATACACCAAATACTCCGGCATGGTTACCGATGTAATAGCCGAAAGCGCTCCTGTATACGAGAAAGCCAGCATCGATGAGCATTACCTCGATATTACCGGCATGGACCGTTTTTTCGGCAGTATGAAATGGACACACGAACTCCGCCAGCGCATTATCAGCGAAACGGGATTACCTATCTCGCTGGGACTTTCGGTTAACAAAACAGTATGCAAAATAGCCACCGGTGAGGCCAAACCCAATGGCGAACTCGAAATCCCCGTTGAACGTTTAATCCCGTTCCTGGGGCCGCTTTCCATCAGCAAAATTCCCGGTATAGGCGAAAAAACCTACCGGCTGCTTCGTTCCATGGGCATAGCCACCATTGATACACTCGGCCATATGCCACCCGAAATGATAGAAAAAGTACTGGGACAAAACGGGCTCATCATCTGGAAAAAAGCCAATGGCATCGACACAACCCCTGTAATCCCCTACTCCGAACGAAAATCCATCAGCACCGAAACTACTTTTGAACAGGATACCATTGATATACACATGATCAACGAACTGCTGGTACGTATGGTTGAGAAAATTGCCTTTACGCTGCGAAAAAAACAGAAACTAACCTCCTGCATAACATTAAAAATCCGTTACTCAAACTTCGATACACATACCGTGCAGCAGCGCATTGGCTACACCTCCTTTGATCATGTGCTCATTCCGGTGGCTAAAGAACTGTTCCGCAAACTATACCAGCGCCGCATGCTTATCCGGCTTATAGGCGTAAGACTGAGCCACCTGGTAACGGGGGTGCAGCAAATCGACCTCTTCGACCAAACACCCGAACTTATAAACCTTTACCAGGCTGTAGACCGTATGCGGCTGCGCTATGGACGCGATAAACTGGTAAGAGCTGTGGGGGTTGGGATGAAGGATGAGGAGGATGAGTGATGTTGGATGTTTGATGTCGGATGTCGGATGTCGGATGTCAGATGTCGGATGTCGGATGTCGGATGTCGGAATGACCCACATCGTTCATCACACATCACACATCATACATCATACATCCCACATCATACATCGTACATCCCACATCAAACATCCCATATTAAAATGTACCTCAACTGCCATTCATACTACAGCCTTCGTTATGGCACCTTACCGGTTGAAAAACTGGCTGATATGGCTGTGGAAAATGGCATTGATACCCTTGCGCTTACCGATATCAATAACAGCATGGGCATGGTTGATTTTGTGAAAGCCTGCAGCAAAAACAACGTAAAACCCATTGCTGGTATCGAGTTCCGCGATGGCAACAGGCTTTTATACACGGGTATAGCTCGCAACAACCTGGGGTTTATGGAACTCAATGAATTCCTGAGCCAACATAATATCAACCATTTGTCACTGCCCGAACATGCACCGGCATTCAGCCACTGCATTGTTATTTACCCTTTCGGCGAAAAAACACCGGGCCAGCTGTCCGAAAACGAATATACCGGCATCCGCAGCACTGAACTCAACCGCCTGCTGTCGTCCGATTACCGGCACAGGCAGCATAAACTGCTTGCCATATGCCCGGTTACTTTCGAAAATGAACAGGGCTACGAGCTGCACCGGAACCTGCGTGCCATCGACAATAATACGCTGCTGAGCATGCTGATTCCTTCGCAGGTGGCGGCACCCGACGAACTTTTCACTCCGCCCGCAGCCCTCAGAAAGCAGTTTGAATACTACCCGCAGATTATTGCCAACACCCAAAAACTACTTGACGATTGCCACATAGCTTTTGATTTTGCGACCGTAAAAAACAAGAAACTGTTTTCGGCCAGCGCCTACGACGATCGCCTGCTGCTCGAAAAACTTGCCATGGACGGGCTGGTATACCGATATGGGCGCAAAGACAAAGAAGCCCTCAGACGAGTGAAGCACGAACTCGAAATTATTGACAAACTGGGGTTTTCGTCGTATTTCCTGATTACCTGGGATATTATCCGCTACACCATGAGCCGCGGATTTTATCATGTGGGCCGTGGCAGCGGAGCTAACAGCATTGTTGCTTACTGCCTGCGTATTACCGATGTCGATCCTATTGAGTTGAATTTGTATTTCGAGCGTTTCCTGAACCCCAGACGTAGCAGCCCTCCCGATTTTGATATCGACTTTTCGTGGAAAGACCGCGACGAAGTGTTCGATTATATTTTTAAACGCTACGGCCATAAACATACCGCCTTGCTGGGCGCCACTTCCACGTTTAAAGCAAAATCCATTTTACGCGAACTGGGAAAAGTATACGGCCTGCCCAAGGAAGAAATAGATATCCTCGTTGAGGAACCCAACAACCCGCTCAACAACAACGATATAGCCAATCATATAGTAAAACTGGGCACCCGCATGACCGATTTCCCGAATATACGAAGCATACATGCCGGCGGGGTACTGATTTCGGAGGAACCACTTACCGCGTATACCGCCCTCGATATGCCACCCAAGGCCTTCCCTACCACGCAATGGGATATGTACGTGGCCGAAGACCTGAGGTACGAAAAACTCGATATCCTGAGCCAGCGCGGATTGGGGCATATACAGGAAGCTGTTGACATTATTAAACAAAACCGGGGAGTAAGTATCGACATTCATCGCGTAAGTGATTTTAAAAAAGATGCAAAAATCAAAAGCCAGCTGAAATCGGCCGAAACCATCGGTTGCTTTTACATCGAAAGCCCGGCTATGCGCGGGTTGCTGAAAAAATTAAAATGCGATAACTATCTCACCCTGGTGGCTGCAAGCAGCATCATCCGCCCGGGAGTTGCCCGTTCGGGAATGATGAAGGAATACATCTGGCGGTTTCATAACCCCGACAAATTCAAATACCTGCATCCCATTATGGAAGAACAACTTGCCGAAACATACGGCGTAATGGTGTACCAGGAAGATGTGCTTAAAATATGCCATCACTTTGCCGGCCTCGACCTTGCTGATGCCGATGTGCTGCGTCGCGCCATGAGCGGCAAATACCGCTCGCGGGTCGAATTTCAGAAAATTGTGGATAAATATTTCGAGAGTTGTTACCAGCAGGGGCACAGCGAAGAAGTTACCAAAGAAGTATGGCGGCAGATTGAATCATTTGCAGGCTATTCGTTCTCGAAGGCCCATTCAGCGTCCTTTGCCGTTGAGAGTTACCAGAGCCTTTTCCTGAAAGCTTATTACCCGCTCGAGTTTATGACGGCCGTACTCAATAACTTCGGCGGATTTTACCAGGCCTGGGTATATATTAATGAGGCTAAACGCTGCGGCGCCGCTATTGAGTTGCCTTGTGTAAACCGGAGCAATCATACCACCACCATCAGCGGAAGCACCATATGGCTCGGATTTGTGTATATCGCCAACCTCGAAACCAATACCGCTCATGCCATTGTTGACGAACGTACCCGTAACGGGCCTTTCGCAAACCTGGCCGATTTTGTAAGCCGCGTACCTATTACGCTCGAACAGGCCGTTCTGCTTATCAGGCTTAACGCTTTACGGTTTACCGGTGTAAGCAAGCAGCAATTGCTGTGGGAAGTTCATTTGCTGCTGCGCAAATCAACGCCCCCGCCTACCGACGGATCGCTTTTCACAACTCCCGCCAGGCAGTTTTGTATGCCTGCCCTCGACCATTCCGTTGTTGACGATGCTTTCGATGAAATAGAGTTACTTGGATTGCCGGTAACACTGGGATATTTCGATCTTCTGCAAACCGGTTTCCGGGGCGAGTTACGCGCTCATGATCTTGCAACCTATGTGGGACAAACCGTGCGTATGCTTGGCTCGCTGGTTACCATCAAATATGTACGAACCATCCGGAATGAAATCATGCATTTCGGAACCTTTTTCGATGCCGACGGTGAGTTTTTTGACACGGTTCATTTCCCGCAATCGGCTAAACAATACCCGTTTAAAGGACGGGGCGTATACCTGATCAAAGGAAAAATTGTGGAAGAGTTCGGATTCCCCAGCGTTGAAGTGGAAAAAATGGCAAAACTTCCGCTGGTGAAGGACAGGAGATACCTGTAAATGAAAGTGGAATTTTGAAACCTGAAGGCGATGGCAGAAATTTGAAATTCGTAAACGATGCTCATTTTTCAAAATACTTAAAAGCCCTATCTTTACGCACTGTTTACTGCCATTCATATGACCAACCGGGTACCCGATTATTCACAACGCATAGCCACCTATTCAGGCGAAAAACAACTACTGGAAAACAAACAGAAAAAACTGCCTGCCCTCCGGCTGGGGCTTTTTGTATTATTTGCTTTCGTTGGTTACAGATATCTTGTATTACAGTCGATACTACCGGCCATTGTTGCATGCACAGCTTTTGTAGTTTTCATAATTTTCAGCCTGATCGACAGCAAGCTCAAAAAACGAATCAAACGGTTACAAATCCTGGTAAGGATAAACCAAAAGGAAGCAGATGCCCTGGAAGGAAATTACGAAGCTTTCGACCCCGGCAACGAGTTTATTGATCCTTCGCACGATTATACACACGACCTGGATATTTTCGGCAAGGGATCGCTTTTCCAGTTTATCAACCGCACTGCCACCATTTTCGGCAAACTCCGCCTGGCTGAATATTTCGGAAATGCTTTCGGGCAAAGCCAAAACGTGGTTGAACGACAGCAAGCCGTTAACGAGTTGTCGGCAAAGGTCGACCTCAGGCAAAGCCTGCAACTGATATTTCATGATGAAGAAATCAGGGAAACAGATAAAACTGAAATATCAGATTGGCTCGAAAGCGAAAGCCCGGTAAAAAATCTGAAATTGTTGCGAATCCTTGCTTTCGGATTGCCGGCTGGTACTTTCGTCTGCATCATATTATCCCTTGCGGGAATAATCACTTTCCCGATAATGCTGGTTGTCATCCAGTTGATCATCGTTTTTTTATATGCCAGGCAAACCATGCAGGTACATAACAGTATTACTTCCAAAAGTAAGATACTTAACAAATTCGCTCAATGCCTGGTGTTGATTGAAAAGTCAGATTTTAATGCCGGATATCTAAAAAATATTCAGAAACAATTAGTTAGCAGCGAAGGCTATCGTCCATCAAAAGCGATCCACCAACTTTCTGCCATCCTGAAATACATGGATTCGAATCTGAATATGCTGGTATCCATTTTCCTGAACGGGCTTTTTATGTTCAACCTGCATCTGTTGCTTAGGGTCGAAAAATGGAAGCAACAAAATAAAGAACATTTACCCGCCTGGTTCGAGTCAATTGCCACCATTGATGCTTTATGCAGCCTGGCAAATTTCGCTTATAATCACCCGGAATATGCATACCCGGTGAAAGTTGAAACCGATTTTGAGTTTACCGCTGAAAACCTCGGCCACCCGCTGATTGCTGCCGGACAGCGTGTTGCAAATAACATTCAGATCAAAGGCTGGAACCAGTTTGCCATAATTACCGGGGCAAATATGTCGGGGAAAAGTACTTTCCTGAGAACCATCGGAGTTAATTACATCCTGGCTATGGCCGGGGCTCCGGTTTGTGCATCAAAACTCACTTTTTACCCCATACAGATTCACAGCAGCATACGCACCAGCGATTCGTTGGTGAAACACGAATCGTATTTTTATGCAGAACTCAAGAGATTAAAGCAGATTATTGATGAGCTGGAAAGCGGCAAGAAAAAACTTATACTGCTTGATGAAATTTTGAAAGGCACTAATTCGAAAGACAAACAAGCCGGATCCATTGCCCTGATTGAGCAATTGCTGCAATACAAATCGGTAGGCCTGTTTGCCACGCACGACCTGATGCTGGGAGAACTCGCCGCCCGTTTCCCGGGTCAGGTGAATAACCTTTGCTTTGAGATTCAGATCGAAAATGACAAAATGCGGATCGATTACAAACTTCACGACGGGGTTTGTAAAAACCTGAATGCCACCTACCTCATGCGGAATATGGGTATTCTTTTTGAAACCAAAAACTGAACCTGCCGGTAGGCTTAAAAGTACCCTGTGAAAATCCTGATTGCAAGAAATAACCACCAAACAACATATGGTATGAATTGGTTTCCGAAGATTACCCTGCTACTTTTCCTGTTTTTAGCTGTAAAAGTGTCTGATGCCCAACCAGCTGAAAATTTAAACCTCACTTTCAGCAGTATCCCCGGAAGGTGGGATCATGGATTTCCGTTAGGTAATGGAATGATCGGTGTGCTGGTATGGCAACACGACGGAATGCTTCGTTTGTCTGTTGATCGGGCAGATTTATGGGATCTCAGGCCAACTGCCGACATCGATAAATACACCTACAAATGGGCTTACCAGCACAGGTTGAGTGGTGATTTCGATTCGGTTTGGAAAGTTGCTGATGAGCCCTACGATCGCGACGCCGCGCCTACCAAAATTCCCGGGGCCGCCATTGAGTTCGAAATTGGTCAGCTGGGGGAAGTGGAATCGGCAACACTGGATATTGCCACAGCAATTTGTACGATTAAATGGAAAAACGGAACCTCTTTCAGCATATATGTTGATGCCACCCAACCTATTGCCAGGTACGAATGGAACAGAACTTCGCCCATGCCCATGCTGAAAGCCCCGGGTTATGTAAAAAACTTCATACAAGCCAGTGATAATGAAGTGGTTGGTGGCAGCGATTTACGCAGGCTTGGTTACCCTGAAGGCAAAATTACTACCCATAAAAACCTCACGTTATACAGGCAAAAAGGATGGAAAACGTTTGAATACGAGGCTGCAGTAGATTTTACCAACATTAAAAACGGGACCGAAGGATGCTTTACCATAACTTCACATTATACTGATAAGCCAAAAGCAACTCCGGCAGGTGAAATTGTAAAAAAAGCAATCAAAACCAGTTTCGAAGAAGGCTCGGCACCTCATAAAAAATGGTGGCAGCAATATTGGAACCAGTCTGTGGTTTCAATTCCGGATCCGCTGCTCAAAAAACAATACTACCTCG
>CALCJE010000001.1 GCA_937965665.1 uncultured Bacteroidales bacterium | reverse complement strand
TGGTTTTCGATCCATTTAAAAAACTTCGGTGATTCAACTGTAAAACTCTGATACAGAAAACTCTTTCATAAACAACCCTTCATAAAAGTTGTTCAGTAAACCGGCTGTACTTTTGCAAATATAAGTAATGTTTTGTTATATGAAACTATAGACATATATATAAGTCTTATGTTGCTGCAAAACTGATCCTGATCCTGGTCAGACAGGTCAGCAGTTTGTTGCCGTTCATTACAATGGTTGTTTTGCGAAAAGTTTCGGCCAGCCGTTTATTTTCAGGTCCAAAAGTATTAAGCTGTACTTGCTCTTTTTGCGGCTACACATATGCGATGCCTGCCGAATGGCATAATGGTTGCGGCATTTCCCCGGTCATGCACCAAAACGGGTTTTTGCAGCGCATAATTTTATAAAAACGGGACTGAAACAGGTTGTGAAGTTGAACAAAATACCGGCATGCAATTGTTATGTGTCCTGCGTTTAAAGCTATACCTGTGAAAATGAACTAAATTGAACACAGCGAATGAGCCATGATCTAATCTTAAGAAATTATAGAGGATATAAGATCACTTTTGTTAAATTTGCTGCTATTAGTAGCCGCTATCCGTAAGGTTTTATTCATTCTCGCCCCAGGTACGGGATTGAGCGGGCGAAGCTGTGATTGCTGGTGCATGGTGTAAAAGTTTACCAATAGTAAATTTCCCGATTGCATACAGTTGTCCCAAAACGGGGAATAAATTTTTTAAACCATAACCGAAGAATAATAATTAAGATTAGTACTGCAATTTTTTAGCAGGATGATTCAAGTGGAATTGTTCAGCTACGTAGGAAATTGCTAAAACCACGCATCGTTAGCTGTGTGCCAAAAACAAGGTTAAGCCCGGTAATAAACACTTTCGAATTGTTATAATTACTATTTTTACAGTTAAACAGCTTAAATGAAAAATTTCCGTTTCATTATATTTCTGACTATAACGGTTTTACTGGTTTCAAGTGGTGGCGAAATCATGGCCCAGCGTTCGAGCTATAATAAATGGGACAGGATTATTTTCAGGAATAATCCCCCATTCAGGCAACGCGTATTTAGTCTCACCGAGTTCAATATGGGTTATGGGGCCAGGTACCTCGACCAGGATTATGAAATCCGGCGAACCGGCATTACAACCCTGGTAGGTTACCGGTACAGCCGTGCGATCAGTGTGGGGCTGGGTACCGGAGTTGAAGCCTACAACGGGGGAACCATGGTGCCGCTGTATGCAGAAGGTCAGATATATATGAACAAGTTCAGCGAGAGCAGTATAAAACCATTTTTAACGGGCGCTGCCGGAATGCTTAACCAGGTGAGCGGCAATACTACAGATATTAAGGTTTTTGCAAATCCCAGTTTCGGGTTCTTGATTCCTGTAACATTTCGCAGTTCGCTTTCAGTGAGCCTGGGTTTATACACCCAATGGGCGCCCGACCAGCAGCGGTATAGTTTTATCAATACAAAAATCGGGTTACTTTTCTACTAAGCGATCATCGGTAAAGACACATATTTGCATTCTGGCCCGGTAAAATTAAATTATCCAAAATGCGCTCTTAACATCATTCCTGCATGAAGATCCATTCCCTCATCTGTATATTAGCACTAACAATTCTTTCTTTTGTTTCTCCTGGTGAAGCTGTTGCCCAGGTAAGCCGTCCACAGACCCGGGGCATGTATGGGCTTACTGAATTGCAGATCGGCTATGGGTTACAGGGCAATGTGCAACCCAACGAAATAGGTTTCACCGGTTTGAGCCTCCTGGCAGGATATAGTTTCTCACAATCATTTTCGGGTGGTGTAGGTGTTGGTATACAAGCTTACAATGGCAGCAATGCAGTGCCCGTTTATGTTGAAAGCGGATATTGTTTTAAGGAAGCCGGGCTGGGGAAGATGAGGTTTTTCCTGAAAGCGAATGCCGGTGTGCTGATCAGGCTGAACGGGGAAGTGGACCAGGCAAGGCTTTTCGGGAATCCGCAGGCAGGCATACTGATACCGGTTGCCTATCATAAAGAACTTTCTGTTTCACTTGGCTATTTTACACAGTGGGAGCAGAAACAACAGGAGGCTTCCAGCCAGTACCAGCTCACCAATTTTATAAATGCAAAGGTCGGGCTGAGGTTTTATTGAGGTATGGTCTATAATGTTATCGGATTACAAGCAGGGATTTTAGCTGACGCTAATAAAGGTCCATGAATTGCACGGATGACATAGATTTTGCGCTTGCTTGTTGCAAGCAGGGATTTTAGCTGACGCTAATAAAGATCCACGGATTACACAGATTTCACAGATTGTACACTTGCCTGTGGCAAGCAGGGATTTTGGATAGAGCAAAAAAAGATCCACGGATTGCACGGATGACACAGATTTTGCGCTTGCTTGTTACAAACAGGGATTTTGGATGGCGTTAAAATGAAACTTTTTTATATAGTGTAAGGTTATGGAAAAAGAATTGCTGCACAGCGAATTGACTTTTGAGATTATTGGCGCCGCAATGGAAGTTCATGCTACTTTAGGACCAGGTTTTCTTGAATCCGTTTAGCAGGAAGCTTTTGCAATAGAACTTTTATCAAGGAAAATTCACTTCGACGTAGAAAAACGCCTGGAAATATTTTATAAGGGAGTTAAGTTAGAGAAACATTTCGTTGCCGATTTTATCTGCGATAATCATGTGATTGTTGAAATCAAAGCTCTGTCGTCACTTACAAATGAACACCAGGCTCAGGTTCTCAATTATCTGAAAGCAACAGGAATAAAAGTTGGACTTCTTATTAATTTTGGGACCAAAAGCCTTGAATACAAACGGTTAATATGGTGATAAATAACCTATTGTTGGCGGTTAAAATCAAAATTAACTGTTTGAAAAAATAAATATGTGAAAATCTGTGTAATCCGTGGATAAATTATCATATCCCTGCAATCTGTGGACTAAATGAGCGTTGCCATCAGATTCGAAAATATCTCCAAGCAATACCGCCTGGGCAATGTAGGTACCGGCACCCTGAGCCACGACCTCAACCGCTGGTGGGCAATGAATATACAAGGCAAGGAAGATCCATACCTGAAAATCGGCTCGGTTAACGACAGGAGTTCCAGGGCCGACAGTGACTATGTGTGGGCACTTCGCGATATAAACTTCGAGGTACAACAGGGAGAAGTGCTGGGAATTATCGGCAAAAACGGTGCCGGCAAAAGCACCCTGTTAAAAATCCTGAGCCGCGTTACCACACCTACCACCGGCAAAATTAAAGCATCTGGCCGCATTGCCTCGCTGCTCGAGGTAGGCACAGGTTTTCACCAGGAAATGACCGGCCGTGAAAATATTTATATGAACGGGGCCATCCTGGGCATGACCAAAGCCGAAATCCGCCGCAAAATGGATGAAATTATCGACTTTGCCGGGGTGGAGCGGTATATCGATACCCCTGTGAAACGCTACAGCAGCGGAATGATAGTAAGGCTGGGATTTGCTGTTGCCGCCCATCTCGAACCCGAAATACTGGTGGTTGACGAAGTGCTGGCCGTAGGCGATGCCGAATTTCAGAAAAAGGCCATCGGCAAAATGCAGGATATCTCGAAAGGCGAGGGAAGAACGGTGTTATTTGTGAGTCATAATATGGATGCCGTTAAAAGACTCTGCCGCAAAGGTATGCTATTAAAAAACGGCGCGATTGGTTTTAGTGGCGCATCCGGAGAAGTAGTGGATCATTATATTTCGGAAAACAAAAATAACCGTCTGAAACCGTTTCAAAAGCATGTATCAGACGAAATTTTTATCGAAAGTGCTGTCGTTTTAAATGAAAAAGATGAGCCAGCTTATGAGATACTCATCAATGAAAAGTGGAAAACCAGGCTCAGGTTCAGCATATTGAAAAAGACTAAAAATACTGTTTTTGCTGTAGGAATAACTACGGTTACCGACATACCCATAAATACAACCTGGAGCGAGCCCTTAAATCTTGATGCGGGCGATTACGAATTAAGTTTCTGTGCTTCTGATATATATTTTCAGAAAGGAATTTATAAGGTTATTCTGGGTATTTCCAGGGGGCCCGAATCCATTTATTATGATGATGACTTTTTGCAGTTCGAGGTAATATTGTCATCAAAAACTGTGAACGAAAATCTTATTAAAGTGGATGGAACAACCGGAATTATATTAAACCAGTTAGATATAGCGCTGAACAGGATTTAACCGGATATTAAAAAACAACTTATCGATTATACAACTCGATTACAATTTGAGATTTCCTAATCCATTAAGCTTACAGTTATTGTTCCGGTTTGATCGATATTATTTAATAATGAAAACATTATTTCATTGAAATTTTTACCTGGGTTTCTTCGTAAACTGCTGTCAATTATTCTCCGGAATTATAAATTTTGGAAACAGTTCAGGCATTTAAAGGCACTACAGGAGGGTCATGCAGTTCGCTTCAGCCTTAACTGGCAATACAGGTATCCTTGCCTTGACGATAATACTTCGTACACAGCATACGACCGGCATTATGTTTTACACACGGCCTGGGCTGCAAGGGTGTTAAACAGCATTAAACCTGAGCTACATCATGATGTTTCGTCTTCGCTGTACTTTAATGCAATAGTTTCAGCATTTATACCGGTAAAATTTTATGATTTCAGGCCTGCAAAGATGGAAATCCCAAACCTGGAAACGAACACCGGAAATCTTTTAAACCTTCCGTTTGAGTCAGGGAGCATCTCTTCCTTGTCGTGCATGCATACCATTGAGCATGTCGGGTTGGGCCGGTATGGCGATTCCATGGATTACGACGGCGACCTGAAAGCCATTAACGAACTAAAAAGGGTAGTCAGAAGTGGTGGTGATTTATTGGTAGTAGTACCTGTAGCGCATCAGCCTGTAATCAGGTTCAATGCGCACAGAATTTATGCTGCTGAGCAATTTATTTCTTATTTTGAGGGGTTTCAGCTTATGGAATTTTGTCTTATCCCTGAAAATGAGTCAGAAGGTGAGTTTGTCATCAGCCCGCCTGCAGGATTAATGGAACGGTCGCAATACGATTGTGGCTGTTTCTGGTTTCGGAAATTATAAAACAAATTTCCTCCATGATCCGGACATCGGAACAGTAATCCGGCAATGCATAAATTAAGTTTTCGTAACCGGTGATCATAATGAAACTCCAGGGTGGCCTGGGGAACCAGATGTTTCAGTATGCCTTTGGGAAAGCCCTGAGTTTACAACTAAAGCAGGGCTTGTTTCTTGACCGTACATTGCTTGGTTATAATGATCAGACAGTAAATCGCACAGCACGGGAGTATGAACTCGCATTATTCCCTGAGCTCCACGCGAGATTATTGCCAGAATTCTATAAAAAGATCATCGGATCTGAATCTGCTTTGGCAATAAAGATTAATAAGAAATTCCCGGTAATCAGTAAAATACGCCAGGTCGAAAATGAATTAGTAATGGTTACGCCCAATGCGCTAACAGCAATCAATGTTTTTGAAGGGTATTTCCAGAGCGAAAAATATTTTCATTCATTTTCGGGCCAGATACGTGCCGGGTTCCGTTTCCCCCAGCTGGATAAAACAAACAGTTTGTTAAAGGTACAGATCAGCAGCACCAATTCTCTCGCAATTCACATCCGCCGTGGTGATTACTGCTCAGATCCCGGTGTGGCCCGGTATCATGGGATCCTGGATGTTGATTACTTTGCAAAAGCAATCGGGAGAGTCAGAGCAGCGCATCCGGATGTGCGCATATTTGTTTTTACTGACGATGCAGCCTGGGCCAGGCTGAACCTGTTGCCCACATACCCTGAATCAGTGATCGTGCAGGGAAACACCGGCCCCGATAGCTGGAAAGATATGGCCCTGATGACGTATGCCAGGCATCATATTATTTCGAACAGCAGTTTTAGTTGGTGGGGAGCATGGCTGGCCGGGGATCGGGGAATAAAAATTGCACCTGGCAGGTGGTTCAATCCTGAAGTGGCCAGGTTTGATATTCACACCATTATTCCTGATAACTGGACAATATTATAACAATGTTGGATCTTGTTTCGGTTATAATGCCCGCTTATAATGCTGAAAAGTATATAGCCGAAAGCATTGAAAGTGTAATTGCGCAAACCTATACAAACTGGGAACTTATTGTTGTTGATGATGGATCGACGGATGGGACAGCTGGTATAGTAAAAAATTATTCTTCAATTGATAATCGTATAAAGTACATCTATCAGCCCAATCAGCAAATGGGCAAGGCCAGGAATACCGGGCTGAAAAATTGTAATGGGACTCTGGTTGCTTTTCTGGATTCGGATGATATCTGGGTACCCGGTAAACTTGAAATCCAGGTAGCTTCTATCATCAATCAGCAAGTTGACCTGGTTTTTTCGAATGGGTATGTATTCAGCGAATCAGTCGATCAGGTTGAGTATGAGTATAAAACCCTTTGTGGCGAAATTTTCGGAAAACTCGCCCAACGCGAACTGATGAGGCATAATTTTATACCAATTCCTTCGGTACTAGCCTTTAAAAGTGCAATTGTCGAAGTAGGTGGTTTTAACGAAGACATAAGTATTCATAATGTGGCTGACTACCAGCTTTGGTTAAAGTTGTTGCTTGGCGGGTTCCGGTTTTTTGGTTTAGAGGATAAACTGTTTTTTTACAGGAAACATAATTCACAGAGCTCGCATTCAGACCCTTATTCGTTTGAAGCGGTTCTTAATATGTATGAAAACCAATTGGAAGTGCCCGCCTTTATGAAAAAAGAAGTCAACAGGGCTAAGCTGATCTGGGCATCTAACTGGTATAAGGTGTATGGAATCAATAAAGAATCAGCTAAAATACTTTTGAAGAAAATGAATCAATATCCCTTTTTAAAGCTTTATGTCGCATTCATTAGGGTAAGCATGCTCTTTTTGGGAGTTAAATACAGCCTCAAAGCAGTAAACAGGGTCAGTTTATTTCTTTCAAAAAGCTGAACCAGTATCGACGTAGACTCGAAGTATTAAAATTTTTCAATTCAGCCATATTCTATATTTGAGATTCATTTTGTTCTATCCTAGAAAAACATTTATGGTAAGAAAGCAGGTAGCGATTAAATCCGGAAGTAATTGATCATATGAGAATTGCCATAATAACTGAGACATTTCCGCCCATAGGTGTTAGTGGTGTTAGTAGTGCCCACTATAATCTGTTTCGGCTTTTTAAGGAAAATGGTCATCATGTAAAAGCATTCACATTTTGCGATAATCCAGTCAGCATGAAACAGTTGCCAGATGATCCTGATGTGTTTCACTATGGTATCAGCTCAAAGTTGAGGCGGCGTATTCAGTTACTCGTTTCAAAAATGTACAAATATCAGCGCAAGCTATTTTATAAAACCGATACTTATTTACCCGCATACCAGCTTATTGATATTGTGGCTTCAAACCTTGCAAGTCGCAAAATAAACAGGGAACTGAGTAAATTCAACCCTGCTGTTGTGATTCTTCCTGATCATGGGGTGCCTGGATTTTCAATTAAAAAAATTAAAGGGGCACGTTATTTACATATTAGTCATCATAATCCCATACGGTTTATTAATAATCCGTTCTTTGGCTTTCAATCAGCATATGATGCCCGTTTAGCGGTAAAAATTGAAAGGAAGGCACTTGCGAAGATTGATTCAGTGATCTGCCCCAGCAATTATATGAAAGATGTGTTTATCAGCACATTTGGTAATAAAATACCGGTTTCGGTTTTGCCTAACCTGATTGATAATAAATTCATTGAAAGCATTGAGGCAGTTTCTGTTCAACAAAAAATAGACCTTGACCCCGACTTTCCCGTTGTCTATATCCCTTCAGGAGGGAGTTCAGTTAAAGGAGAGCGATTTGTTATAGAAATCATCAGGCGATTGGCTGTTCGATATAATTATAAAATTGGATTTTATATTTCCGGAGGATTAAGTTCAATTCAGACCAAGGAACTCGAAATTCTCAAAACGTACTCAAATCTGGTATTTTCGCCTGGTATTGTTGACAATAGAGTAAATATTGGATTTATTAAGAGTTGTACAATCTGTGTTTCTCCAACATTGATTGAAAGTTTTGGGATGGCAAATCTGGAAGCAAATTTTTGCAACGTTCCGGTAGTAACATTTGATGTTGGCGGGAATAAAGAGCTTATTGAAAATGGGAAAAATGGATTTCTTGTTCCCCTTATGGATATGGAGGCTATGATACTGAAAACATGCGACATACTGGATGGCAAAATACACTTGGAGCCGCTGGCATATGTTGACAGTAAGTTTTCAATTACGGCAACAGAAGGGGAATATAACGAGTTTATAACTACAATCGAATAGACTTGTTTTTGTTTACGACGTTATGAATGCTCTCTTGAAAACCGAAGCCACTTCTGCCGTGGTTGATGCTTTTAATACCCCGGTACTACTTATTATCTTTAACCGGCCCGAAAAAACAAGAAGCGTTTTTGAAGCAATAAAAAAGCAGAAGCCCAGGTATTTGTATGTGGCGGCTGATGGCCCCCGACCTGGAAATACCGATGATATCGAAAAGTGCAAAGCGGCTCGGGGCGTTATCCAGGTAGATTGGGATTGTGATCTTCATACTTTGTATCGTGATGAAAACCGGGGGTGTGGCAGGGGTCCGGCCGAAGCCATTAGCTGGTTTTTTGAAAATGTAGATGAGGGTATTATACTTGAAGACGATTGCTTACCAGTGGCATATTTCTTTTACTATTGCCAGCAACTCCTTCATCATTTTAGAACTGATGAACATATGTTTGTAGTAAGCGGCACGAACCCCGTAATTAAGTGGAAATCTGGAAAAAGTTCGTATACCATCACAAAATATGCGGGAACCTGGGGATGGGCAACCTGGAAAAGAGCCTGGCTTAAGTTTGATCACTCAATAAAGGAGTGGGAAACAAGCGAAGGAAAGGCAAAAGTGAGACAGTTTTTAAATTCAGAAAGACATTACCGGGTATTTAACGACATTTTCGAAACATTTTCAAATCCCATCAGGCAAATAGATGTCTGGGATTACCAATGGTTTTTTACCCGCTTTGTATCAGGCGGATATTCAATAGTTCCCGGTAAAAATCTCATTTCAAATATAGGGTTTGGTGATGAAGCGAACCATACAATATATAAAGATGATAAGCTTTCGGGATTAACTTCCTTTGAACAGAATGACCCTATAGTATTCAGAAAATCTAAGCCGGATAAAATTTACGACTGGTATATTTTCGAGCGAATTATTAATCCTCAAAAAAGGTCGACCGTTAAAAAGATTGTATTGAAAATTTTAAAGTTTCTTTATTCCTAGCCCGAAAGGCCACTAATTTTAAACTTATTTCCTCCTGTTGGGTGCTGTAATTAAAATTATGAATTAAATAATCTTCATTCATTCATAGTTTGTTCTGAAACAGAAACTTTGAGATATCAATTAACTATCCGTAAAAAAATGAATATTGTTCTTATTCCTGTTTACAAAATAAATCCGGATGAAAATGAAAAAATATCTTTTATTCAATGCCTGAAAGTACTTCATCGTCATCCAATTGCGCTTATAGCTCCCGAAGGTTTCAACTCCAATTATTACGAATTAACCTCTGGCAAATTTGGCGTTACATTGAAAATTGAAAATTTTGACCCACATTACTTTAACGGAGTAAATCAATACAACCAACTTCTTTTGTCGGAAGGGTTTTATACTCGTTTTAAGGAATATGATTATATGCTTATTTACCAGTTAGATGCTTATGTTTTCAGTGATGAATTCGGTAATTGGTGTAAACTGGGCTATGATTATATTGGAGCGCCAATATTTGGTGATGGCTTTAGTGATAGTATGACAAAGAATGTGAGAATCGGGAATGGAGGATTTTCACTTCGTAAAATTGAAAGGTTTATTACTGCATTAAGTTATAAGTGTAACTTGCTTTCTGCCAAAGAAATTATCATTCGTTTTGCCGTTTTTCGGAAACCCTGGACCAGGATCCCATTATTACTATTAATGATGCTGGGATACAGGAACAAAATTTCTTATTTTATTAAGAATTGGAAATACAATGAGGATGATTTCTGGAGCGGCTTTTTAAAAGGCACAGATTTGGAAATGAGAGTGCCTTCTTTTGAAATTGCATTACAATTCTCATTTGAATGTTTCCCATCAAAGCTCTTCAATATAAATAGAAAGAAACTTCCATTCGGATGCCATGCCTGGGAAAGATATGAATATGAGCTTTTTTGGAAATCTTATATTTTCAAATAATGGCATGAAACCGAATCATGCTTAAAATGTTGCCTGAGATACCTTAAATCTTATGCTTTGTTTTCATGTTTTTGC
Organism: uncultured Bacteroidales bacterium; assembly: GCA_937965665.1. Taxonomy (GTDB): domain Bacteria; phylum Bacteroidota; class Bacteroidia; order Bacteroidales; family UBA4417; genus UBA4417. The sequence continues at coordinate 12,646 of CALCJE010000001.1, read as the reverse complement.
ATACTAGATAAAATATGATAGCGTGTGTTGAAATTCAATGGACGCAGTTGTGAATCCTATCTGAAATGAAAAAGAACAGCTTTAATATTTTGCTATTAATACTTGTTACTTCAATATACTTCTATCATTTCTCGCAAATAGATAAGAATCTTGACAGTATTTTCGATGAGGGAACAATCTATTTAAAATTACAGGCAGCTCAAAACAATGAAATTGATGGCTTCAGTCAATGGCCGACAATAGTGAATTATATATTTGGTAAAAAAGTTAGTTCAAGTCTGATTTATTTGCGATATGCGCGGTATTTAATTCATTTATTGTCGGTTACGTTATTTGCTGTTGTAACTGCATGGTATTCATTCAAAATAAAATTGTTCAAGTCACGGGAGCAAGTTATTAGGTATATTTTATTAGTCTATTTGTTTGGTACATTGGTAGGAGGTGGTATAAGTCTTGCTTATAATCATTTGCAGGAGTTTTTTGTAATTGGAGTTGTATCAAGTTTTATAATCGCAAAAGAGGCCCAATTTGGCCGAAAGTTCTTTTACTTTTTAGCAGGAATATTTTCATTTTTTTCTATCATGACAATACTACCCTCGGGGATATTAGTTTTTGTAGGAGTCTTGATTTTAATAATTAATAAGGAAATTAAATCTCCAAAGAATATCTTGTTTTATATCTCATCAATTTTTACCGGATTTTTTGTTGCTGCAATATACTACCATTATTTTATTTATGATTTATTTTTGGTTTATAGCAAAATGATTATAGCTAAGAATGCGATCATTAAACTGGAAAGGGGCTACGATGTAGTGTCATATGCAACAAAAGTTTTCTTATACTTCAGAGATTTTTATATTCAGATTTGTGCTTTTATAGGAGTTATTGTTGTTTCGTCATTGGTTGCGAAATTTACTAAGAGAAGCATAGCATATATTTTATGTTTATTATCTATTGTAATATTAACACTCTATATAAAAAGGCCCGAAGTACATATTTCTACTCTACTTGTTTTACCAATTATTGTTTCTTTTATTGCAATTTTATTCGAAACAGATAAGAATTCATTTGCAGAAATTTTTTCTTCTGAAAATTGTTTTAACCTTTTTTTATTTTTTTTCCCATTATTTTCTTCTATTGGCACAATAACTCCAATAGCCGACAAAATGATACATTTTATTCTGCCATGGAGTCTCTTGACAGTAAAACTGATGAACAATTCATTGATCAAGGATAAATATAAAAAGGAAATATCGTTTTCCTACTGGATAATACTATTTTTAATTCTTTTCCCACCTCTAAAGTCATTTGCAGCGTCCTTAGGAAGCGGAAATCATGAAAAATACAAGTTGGGTCAGGAAAGTAAAATTTCTCCAATAGCTTTAACTAAGAAGCAACGTGAATATTTTGAATATGTTAATTTCCTCATAAAAAAATATGATTATAGAACTGGTGATTTTGTTTTCTCAACCCAATTGGACCATATGACTATTGTTGCAATATCTGCAACACCATGTGGTATTTATTTTCAACCCGTAGATTTTCACATAGATGAAAAAAAGTATAGATTACATAAGCCTGATTTCGTTTTTTTGACGGAATATGATTCATCAATAATCTATGAAGATTTACGCTCACTAAACTGGGGCTTCCCTGATTCTTTTGATAGATATTTTGTGGGTACACCGGAAACATTAAATCCCGGTTATGCTACGGAGAGAATCTTGTATTGCAGGCATAGCAGGAAATTAGCGGATTCAAATCCTTAGTATTGCTGAAAGGAATTCCGAGTTTTTAACTTTCAGAAGTTTATAAATATTGAAATAGGGGCTGTTTTAAATAATATGTTGGAATTTAGTTTAGCGAAAAAGGTTTATTAAATTGTTCGACTGACAAATACTTGATTCGAATGCTTAAATTATCAATAATCACTATAAACTTAAATAATGCCTCTGGCCTGCGTAAAACCATCGAAAGCGTGGTTTCGCAGTCTAGCCGGGAGTTTGAATATATTGTAATTGATGGTGGATCAATTGACGGAAGTATTGATGTTATCAAAGAATTTGAGGACAGGATCACCTATTGGATCAGCGAACCTGATAATGGCATTTACCATGCCATGAATAAGGGTATTCGTGCTGCGCAAGGGGAATATTGCCAGTTTCTGAATTCGGGGGATTGGCTTTACGCCAGCGATGTAATTGAAAAAATGATTAATACTTTGCCTGATTGTAGCATATACTACGGTAATATGCTTAAGCAAATGCCAGATGGAACAGTTTTTTGCGACAAATCCGGTCAAGGACTCATTACCATGTTTACGTTTTACAGGGGATCACTCAATCATTCCCCCGCACTAATTAAACGAAGTCTCTTTTATAAATATGGGTTTTATGATGAAAACCTCAAAATTGTATCAGACTGGAAGTGGTATCTCATCTCTGTGGGACTAAATAATGAATCTGTAATATATATCGACATGGTCGTAACTTGTTTTAACATGTCGGGTATCAGTAATTCATCTCCTGAAATTGGTAAATCAGAGCGAAGAGCCGTTCTGGAAGAATTAATTCCGAAAAATATCCTGGCTGATTATGATTTGCATTGGAGAAAAATCGATATGATGAAACGAATAAATCACTATAAATTAACAAGATGGTTCGTAAGTTTCATTGAGCGAGTACTTTTCAAGCTCGAAAAATGGAGGTTTCTGAATAATGATGAATGATGATTTAACCATCAAAAACTATCCAGGATTTTTTTACTCACTTTCTGCCTTTAAGAAGAATTAGCTTAAAATGAATATTCAAAAATGGAGAGACCAAAGCTAATTTGCCTGACACCCGTTCGTAATGAAGCCTGGTGTCTCGATGTATTTCTGAAATGTACCAGCAGTTGGGCTGACCATATCATTATCGCCGATCAGAATTCAACTGATGGATCCCGTGAAATAGCACTGAAATATCCAAAAGTCAAATTACTGGTCAATGTATCAGATAATTATGATGAGAATGAACGCCAGAAAATGCTCATTTCTGAAGCCAGAAAGATTGAAGGTGCAAAAATACTGGTAGCGCTAGATGCAGATGAAATTTTTTCAGCCAATTTTATGGAAACAAATGACTGGCTAGAGATTTTAAATTCGCAACCCGGAGATGTATTTGGATTTCAGTGGGCAAATATTTTACCTGATAAGAATAGTTACTTCCCTTCATCTTTCCATTTTCCATGGTTATTTCATGATGACGGAATTACTGAACACAAAAACTATGTCAGGTGGATGCATAGTATGAGGATTCCCTATCCGACAAAATCGGATGCATTTTATTATAAAGTCAATGATTTCAAGGTTCTTCATTTTAGCTGGATTGACACACGGAGGTTCGAAAGCAAAAACAGGTTTTACCAGTGCTTAGTGGCGTTAAAAGAGCCTGATGTGCATTTTGTAACCACATTCAGAAGCTATCATTCAGCAAAGGCAAAGTCTCTTCCGCTTGAAGCAGAATGGTTAGCAAATTACAATGTTGAAAATAGAAACATATTGGATTTGATAGATTTATCAGATTCAATTTTTTGGTTTGACCTGCATGTTATTGATCAGTTTAAGATACACGGTTTTGATAAGTTCAAAAATCTGGATATCTGGGATGATAATTGGATCAATAAAATGAAACTACATTTTGAAATTATAGACCCAAGACCATTGAAAATAAGAGCAATTCATAGTTATTTGCGACTTACAAATAATTATGCTAAGAGTCTTCCTGTCAGATTTATAGATAAAATATTAAAAACAATTACATGATTCAGAGAACTTCAACTTTTTTATTTGTCACATCGAATTGTAAAACTAAACAGCGTTTTATCATTCATTCTCTAATTTACCCTAAAGGATAACTTGATAAATTGATAGCCAGATTTAAACTGAACCTCCAGCATTAAACCATGATTATTGTAAATATAAAAAACGGTTTAGGTAATCAAATGTTTCAATATGCCTTCGGGAAGGTTTTAGAAGCAAAGTATGGAGAGAAAGTTTGGTTTGATCTGATGAGGGATGGGGATGATAATACACCTCTGGTGAGCGATCTCGATGTTTTTCAAATAGAACCCATTATAGAAGTCAGTCAGAAACTTGTCGAGCCTTTTAAACCATTCTCGGTAGCGTATTATAGAATTCACAAAAAATATTTAGCATATGCTTATTTTAAGATAAGGAGAATGGTTCAGCCTAACAGACTCATAACAGAGCGATTCCCGGCAGAATATACAAGGTATTTCGAGAATTTACATGCCAATAAGAAATATTACTTTCTTGGTTTTTGGCAGAATGCTTCATACTATACCGGATTTGAGGACAAAATCAGAAAATTATTTCAACCTAAAGACAAATCGGTTTACCAAACATCTTTAGCAAAGGAAATTTCCCAGTCAACGTTCGAAACCGTGAGTCTTCATATCAGACGTGGCGATTATTTGACAGCAGGTTTTATTGAGCCGGCAAGTGAACAGTTTATCTACAATGCATTAAACCATATCAGAGGACGTTTAAAAAAACCGTTTCTCTATATTTTCACTGATGATCCTCAATGGGTAAAGGACAACCTTGAAATAGATTTACCATTTAAAGTTGTTGAAGGAAATGAAGGGGAAAATAGTTATAAAGATATTATTTTAATGAGTCTTTGCCAGCATAATATCATTGCAAATTCAAGTTTTAGCTGGTGGGGTGCTTGGTTAAATACGAATGCCGGTAAAATTGTAATTGCCCCGATGAAATGGTACTCAACGCCTGAACGAGATAAAGGTTCTGCTTATATAACACCAAAGGAATGGATACGGTTATAGTTCCATGCTTTTACAGCTAGTCGGTTGCCCATTAATAGTATGAAAATAGCAATTATAATTCCTTATTTCGGGGAATGGCCGGTTTGGATTGATCTTTATTTTTTTTCTTGCTCTAAAAACGAGGAAATAGACTGGTTCTTTTTTACTGATTGTGAAATTCCAGCTACTTATTCCTCAAATCTGCATTTCATCGAAACTTCATTTTATGATTATTGTCAGCTTGCAAGTGAAAGACTGAACATAGAATTTTATCCTGCTGATCCCTATAAATTATGTGGGTTGAAACCTTTCTATGGCTACATACACCAGGATGTGATCGCAGAATATGATTTTTGGGGATTTGGAGATGTTGATATAATTTGGGGGAATATAAAAAAGTTCTATACTGATAAGATGTTTGAAAAATACGATGTTTTTTCAAGTCATGCTGACCGGGTTTCGGGACATTTGGCAATTCTTAGAAACACATGGTATTACAGGGAGTTATGTTTTAAAATTAAAGACTGGCAGTCGAAGTTACAGCATGTAGAAGCAATTCCACTGGACGAGGCTGATTTTTCGTGGCTGGTGTATCCTCAATCAAAATACATAAATAAATTATACTCTAAAATTTTACGTAGACTATTAAACTGGAGAAATGCATGGGTGTTTTATTACACTTTGGTGCCAGTCTTAAATTTTCTTCTCTTTACCAGTCGCCGACGTTTGTATTTTAAAGAGCAGCATACAACACCTATTCTTTCGGATGATGGATTGACATGTAAACATGATGCTGATACTTGGTATTATTATAATGGTGAGCTTACGAATAACAAAACCAATAAAGAATATATCTATCTTCATTTTATGATTTTCAAGCATAATTTATATCGGAAAAACTATTATTGGACGGATAAATTTTATCATTTACCCACAGTGATAAACAGTAATAAAAGAATTATTGTAAACAAAGCCGGTTTTTATTCCGATTTGATATGATGCGAATGTTACAACACATAAAACTTTTAAAAAACAAATATACCCGATGGTATATTGCTGATTATAAAAAATTTATAAAACTCACAGGTGATAATTCTGATTTTGTGATCAGTAATAATTATCCATGTACAAAGGATAAATTTCTCAGTAGTGGAATATCTAGTGGGCACTATTTTCATCAGGATTTATATGTTGCTCACGAAATTTTTAATGCTAAGCCCATTAAACATATTGATATTGGCTCACGAATTGATGGCTTTGTAGCTCATCTTGCGGTTTTTAGAGAAGTTGAGGTTTTTGATATCAGGCCATTGGATAACAGTATCAAAAATGTGACTTTCAGAAGAGTAGATTTCATGAAAGAAACAACAATATTCGAGAACTACTGTGATTCCGTTTCCTGCTTACATACAATTGAACATTTTGGATTGGGCCGTTATGGAGATGAAATTGATCCTAAAGGACATTTGAAAGGATTCAGCGCTATATGTAGACTGTTAAAACCTAAGGGAACGTTCTATTTCTCCGTTCCAATGGGCCCAAATCGTATTGAATTTAATGCACACCGGATATTTGGCTTAGAATATCTAATTCAGTGGGTTCAGAATGAATTTGATATTCAAAAGTTTGCCTATATAGATGACAATGGCTTGTTTCATGAAAATATTACACTTAATGATAGCCTTATACAATCTAATTGTAATTGTAATCATGGTTGTGCAATATTTGTTTTGAAAAAGAAGCAGACCACAAATTGTTAATTTGAGTATGTTTTCAATTATTGTTGCATTATATAACAAATCGGCACATATCGAAAAATGCCTTCAATCCATTTTTAATCAGACCTTTACTGAATATGAGATAATTGTTGTAAATGATGGTTCTACCGATGATAGTTATGAAAAGGTTCAAAAGATTTCTATTCCACATTCGTGCCAGTTACAAATTATCAACCAGCAAAATATGGGTGTTTCATCCGCCCGAAACAATGGAGTTAAACAGGCGAAATATGACCTTATCGCTTTCCTGGATGCCGACGACTGGTGGGAACCCACTTACCTGGCAGAAATGAAAAATCTGATAGATGCCTTCCCTGAAGCAGGGATATTCGGGAGTGGCTACTGCCTGGTTAAAAACGGTGTGAGCAGGAATGCCGATGTTGCTGTTGAACCTGCTTTTAAAATGGGCCTGATCAACTATTTTGAGGTGTACTCCCGCAATTTGTGTATGCCCTTATGGACAAGTTCAGTTGTAATCAGGAAGTCAATTTTTGAAGCAGAAAAAGGATTTAAGCCTTTTTTGAAACTAGGTGAAGATTTTGATCTTTGGGTGAGGGTTGCCTTAAAATACCCCGTTGCCTTTTTGAATAAACCCCTGGCAAATTACAACCAGGATGTAATGTTGGCAAACAGGGCAGTAGGTAAGCTGCACCAGCCTGCAAATCATATGTTATGGAACCTGGGCTACCTGGAAAATGAAGAACAGTTGAATCCTGACCTGAAACTTCTACTGGATAAACTCCGGCTTTATATCCTATTCCCTTATTACATTTCGAGCAGGTACCACCTCGTTGCCAAGGCGGAACTTGCAAAAGTTGATTGGAAATTACACGGGCCAACAGATAAACTAAAATATTCGTTTCCTGTATGGATATTAAAAATCTGGAACAATTTTATGATAGTGGGATCAGGGATTAAGCAGAAAATGATTCGTTTGGTACTCAAATTCAAAAAATGAAAGTTGCCTTTTTACTGGGTACTTTAAATCGTGGTGGCACCGAAACCTTGCTGCTTGATGTATTGAAACATTCTGCGGGTAACTCCTTCGAAGCATTCTGCGTGTATAGAAACGAGGGGACTTTCAGTAAAGATTTTCATGCTGCAAATGCCGTAATGTATAGGCTTACTCCCGGGTTGGCATGGAATACCCTGCCCTATCTCCTTAAACTCCGAAAATTATTCCTGGCCGAAAAGCCGGATGTTATCCATGCTCAGCAAAGCCTTGATGCTGTTTATGCCAGCATTGCCAGCAAGGGATTAGCTATAAAAGTGGTGCAGACATTTCATGGTTACGATTTTGAGGCCGGTTTTCTTTTCAAGCTCATTATACGGGTCAGTATGTGGCTATGCGATGTGAATATTTTTGTAAGTAATTCTCAACTCCAATATTATCGCAGAGCTTATCCGTCAACCAATAAATCAAAACAGCTAAAAGTTTATAACGGAATCAATTTTAATAAATTAGATAAAGTATCCGTTAACACCAAACAATCCGGATATGATTCAGATAATGGTAGCCTGAAGATAGGGATGGTTGGTAATTTTGTTCCTGTGCGCGACCAGATGACGATTTGCCGGTTCTTGTTGTTACTTCACAAAGCAGGCGTTGACTTTACTTTTTTGTTTATCGGTGGCAAAGATGAAGCCAATCCGTCATTATATGATAACTGTGTTGCCTTTTGTACGATAAATGATTTGATGGGCAAGGTTCAGTTCCTGGGTTCAAGCACCGACGTTCCGTTACTCTTATCGAAACTTGATGCTTTTATTTATGCTACCGATCACGACAGTTTTGGGATTGCCGTAGTTGAAGCTATGGCTGCAGGGATTCCTGTTTTTGTAAATGATTGGGATGTAATGAAAGAAATTACTGCAAACGGCCAATATGCAACCTTATACAAAACCGGGGATGAAAACGATCTGCTTGATAAGTTTTCAGCATTTGTGAACCAGCCTGAAAAATTCAGGAAATCGGCTGTAACAAATGCAGTCTGGGCGCGCCAGACTTATAGCATACAAAACCATTGTAACCGGTTAAGCGAGGTTTACCAGGAAGTTTTATCATGACCTGTTAAATTCTTTTTTTTCCTGATCTGACATACCGAATTGGTTCAATGCTTTAACACGAAGATCTCAAAACGCTCATACTTTTGGTAACAATAAATACAGGTAGTTAAAAGTTATAACACCATTTTTTCAATACTTTGAATTATTTCCCCAGATACTTTACGGCCAAAGCAATAGCTACATATGTGATCGTTCTGACCGCATGTTATGTTATGTTTGCCGGAAGAGGACTGCCTGTTATATGGATCACTTTCGGGTTGGCAGAAGTAATGTCATTTTTTTATTTTTCCAATTTATTTACCCGCCAATGGGCAGGGTTTTCCAATGCTACTTTCCGAAAAGAACTTTTCACCACTGCGCTTGGGATAAGGGCTGCTTATGTTGTTTTTGTATACTTGTTCTACATTTTAATGACAGACAGACCATTCGAATTCGAAGCACGGGATTCCTGGGGCTACCACAATGAGGCTGTGTGGATCGTTGATATGTTTGAATCAGGGAACATCAGTTATTACTTTAAAGAGTATCTGAAAGGGGTTTCTGATTCAGGATTTCCTTTATGGTTATCAGTGATTTATTTTTTCACTGCAAAAAGCATACTGGTTGCCAGGCTGGTGAATGCGGTGGTGAGCGCCTGGATGGTGGTGCTTATATACAAAATAGCCATCCGGAATTTTGGGGAAGCTGCCGGTAGGACCAGTGCGATTTTAGCCATGCTTTTACCTACCCTGATCTACTATTGTGGGTTACATAACAAAGAAACTGTGATGGTATTTTTACTGCTGGCATTTGTTGAGCGGGCTGATTTTTTTGTGCGTCAGCGTACCATTAAAACATGGAATCTGCTGGTTGTAATCCTTCTTGGGGCTTCATTGTTTTTCTTTCGTACGGTGTTGGCGGCAGCTGCCTGGTTTGCTCTTTTCAGCTCCCTGCTTTTTTCGTCCGACAAGCTGATTGGTGCCGCCCGGAAAGCAATTTTTATAACCTGGTTTGCCATAGCAGCAGCTATTGTCATCTCAGGTCAGATTCGCACCGAAGTGGAGGGCTATGTGAAGGATAAAGGAACAAACCAGAAGACTCAGATGGAAAACTATGCTACAACCAAAGGTGCCAATGCATTGGCAAGGTATGGCACCGCTTCCGTTTTTATGCCCATGATGCTTTTTGCCCCTTTTCCAACTCTGGTTTATATTGAAGACCAGCCCAATGCCATGATGATTAATGGGAACATTTTTACCCGGAATGTATATGCCTTTTTTGTACTCATTGCCTTATTCACGTTGTACAAGAAGAAAATCCTGACAGAACATGTTCTGATTCTTGCCCTGCTACTCTCCTACCTGGTTATCCTGGCAATGAGCGGGTTTGCGCTTTCTGAGCGTTTTCATATGCCAGCAGTGCCGTTCCTGCTGATACTTGCCGGGTATGGCATTACGCAAATGAATAATAAGAATGTGAAATTCTATATTCCGTACCTGGTCCTGATGGGCCTGGTAATTATTGGCTGGAACTGGTTTAAACTGGCCGGACGTGGCGGTGGATTTTGATAATTTGTGTATAGTGCATAGTGCTCAGTGCATGGGCTTAGCGATTTATGCTGGCAACGAAATCCTGAAATTGAATAATAATGAACCGTGTTAACATTTCAACTCTCCAGGTAATTCAGTGAAGATTCTGGTTGTATGCAGTGGTAATGCCCCGGGTTTTGATTTCAAAATTCACCAGGCATTTATTTACGACCAGGTTGAAGCCGTTTGCAGGCTGGAGCCTTCTGTTACCTATGAATGTTTTTTTGTAATAGGTAAGGGCGTCAGGGGCTATGACAAAAACCTGGCTTTGCTGAAAGAAAAGATTAAAGAATATTCGCCCAACCTGGTTCATGCGCATGGAGGTCATATTGGCTTGCTTTGCAGCCTCCAGCGATTAGTGCCTGTGGTGGTTACCTTCCATGGATCGGATATAAACCTTGCAGCTAACCGGTTGATTTCAGCAGTTGCCTCAGTACTTAGCAGCGCAGGTATTTTTGTAAGCCGGCAGCTTATAAATAAAATGCCTTTCAAGTCAAAATCAAGTAAAGTAATTCCCTGTGGGGTTGATTTGGATGTTTTCCAGCGGGTTGATAAGGCACTTGCCCGAAGAGAACTGGGTTTTAGTGAAAGTGATAATTACGTACTCTTTAGCTCCGCATTCGAAAACAGTGTGAAAAATTATCCGCTGGCCGAAAAAGCGATGGCTGGCAATGGCGATGTGCATCTAATAGAAATTCGGAACAGGTCGCGACAGGAGGTCAATCTTCTGCTTAACGGGGCCGAACTCCTTTTGCTTACTTCGTTCAGTGAAGGTTCCCCCCAAATCATAAAGGAAGCCATGGCCTGTAACTGCCCTATTGTAGCTACCGATGTGGGCGATATCCGGGAAGTGATCGGGGATACTGAAGGTTGCTATATAACTTCTTTTGATCCGAAGGATGTAGCTGAAAAAATAAAGCTCGCCCTTCAATTTGGCCAGCGCACGAAGGGAAGAGAAAAGATAAAGCATTTAGATAATCAAATCATAGCTGGAAAAATTGTGGACGTTTATAAAAGTATACTCCTCAAAGATAATAGCGCTGAAGAATTAACCGCCAGGACGCTGAGACGCGAAGAATCTTAGCGCCTTTGCGACACTGCGGCTGATAACCCGATTAGTTAATGATAGCAATAATCGACTACGGCATGGGTAACCTGGGTTCGGTTAAGCGCAAGCTCAACCTCATTGGGGTTCGGTCAGTAATAACTTGTGATCCGGAAGAAATCAGGAATGCGGAGAAACTGATTCTGCCGGGGGTAGGCCATTTCGGGAATGCAATACGTGAAATAAAATCGAGAGGGCTTTGGGATTTACTCAACCGGGAGGTTTTATTAGAAAAGAAACCTATACTGGGTATATGCCTGGGTATGCAGCTGATGGCGGGCCATAGCGAAGAAGGTGATGTTGCCGGATTCGGATGGTTTGATGCCGAAGTAGTCCGTTTCAATGTTCAGGACACACTGAAATATAAGGTGCCTCATATGGGTTGGAATCAGGTGCTGCTTAAAAAACCAAGCCTGCTTTTCGATCAAATAATTGCTGGTGAAAGTTTCTACTTTGTTCATTCGTACCATCTGAAATGCAATAAAGAAACCGATGTGTTGAATGAAACTGCATACGAATACTCGTTTGTTTCAGCTATACAAAAAGAGAACATTTATGGCGTACAATACCATCCTGAAAAGAGCCATGAGGCTGGGGAAAAGTTGCTGAAAAACTTTGTATATAATATATAATGACTGTTAAACCGCGAAGACGCTGAGGCGCAAAGAAAATTTTCAACCAGGATATTGAAAATTGCAAAATAAAGAATGAATAAAGAAGAATATAATGTGCTTTCAGGTGAGATACTTGATGCATCTATTGAAGTTCACAAAAACATGGGACCGGGTTTATTGGAGTCAGTGTATGAATATTGTTTATGGAAAGAATTGGGGTTAAGAGGAATATTGGCTGAAAGACAAATTGCAGTTCCTTTGTTTTATAAAGGGGAAGAAATTGGAAAGGATTACAGGATTGATATTTTGGTTGAAAGCAAAATCATTATTGAGATTAAGGCAGTAGATTTTATTTTACCGGTTCATGAAGCCCAACTCATATCGTATCTTAAACTTGCCGATAAGCGGTTAGGGTTCCTGATAAACTTTAATACGCCTTTGCTCAAACAGGGATTCAAAAGATTTGTGAATAACTATTGAGTCTGGAATAATTGAAAAGGAATTAACCGCAAAGACGCTGAGACGCTAAGAAAAAAAAGGAAAGAGGTAATCGCCAAAACGCTAAGAAAACCTCTCTGCGCCTTCGCGCCTCCGCGGTGAAAGAAAGAGTTAACCGCAAAGACGCTGAGACACTAAGAAAAAAAAGGAAAGAGGTAAACTCTAAAACGCTAAGAAAAACCTCTCTGC